>JAOUMJ010000002.1 GCA_029881495.1 Nitrospinota bacterium
CCACCCGGAATATCCAAAATAATCAATCGGGAAGCATTTGCATTATTGCCGGATTCACCGTGTTGTTCCGGCGAAAGCGGCGTGAACAAAGGGCGGAGCTGGAACGCCTTAAGAAAGAGGTAGCAAAGGTCGAGACCGATATCGGGCATTTCGAAAAGAAATTCTCAAACGAAAATTTTGTGAAGAACGCGCCGAAGGATGTCCTCGAAAAGGACATGGCGAAGAACGAAGAGCTGAAAAATAAACTCGCCAGCCTCAAAGACTCCGTCTCCCGCCTCTCGTAGTTACCATCATTAAAAGGGATCGCTCCTTTTATTAAATTCATTTATGCTATAGTACGAACCTTGTACCAGTCATTTGTCAACGGAACGGGGGATTATGAAGAGAGATTGTTCTGTTCCAAAGCTATAAGTAAATTTATTTTATAGAATTAAAATACGGGGGATAAATAGATGAAAAAAAGTTCAGATTTGAAGGGTATTTCAGGCTTTCAAAAAGGAATGAAGATAGTTAGTCATTCGATAGTAACAACCTCGGGACTAGTTTTTGCTGTGTTGGGCGGTTTGTTTACATGTTTAGGGCTTTTAGGGCTCATAATGGGTCGTGGAGACGAGCAGTTACCAAGTATAATCATAGCCGAATTAGGTGTGATAATTGTAGGGATTAGCATAGGAATAACGAAAATGAAGTAGTGCAAAAGGTGACGCTTCCCTTTTTTATGATACATTCTCAAGAATTCGGCACAGCGATTATTTTAGGAAACTTATAAATTCCTCAACTGTCAGGCCTGCCTGTTCGATTATGTTATTCAATGTCCCCTTTTTGAGATCCCTTGAGTGCATCGGGACTGTGACCCGAAAATTATCCTTTTTAAGTATTTTGTGGCTTCCGCTTTGTCGAAGTTCTTTGAAACCGGCCCTGACTAACGCTTTAACAGTATTCTTGCCATTAAGCGTCGGCAGTTTCTTCAACTATTGTTTCCACTTCAAGGAAGAGACGGTTCTCTTCCGGCACTGGGATTCCGTCCGCCTTTAGACTTTCAATGTATAGGGTAATCGCGTCCTTTATATTCAAAAGAGCTTCATCGAAGGTATCCCCTTCCGATATACACCCGGGAAGCGATGGTACTGTTACTGTGTATCCGCCTTCAACCTGCGGCTCAAATATAACCTTATAATATGTTTTCATAATTTTACCATGCTCATATTTTGCATCCATAATATTAAAAAGTCAAAAGCTTTAAAAACCCTGTTCCCTATTAGAAAAGTGGACGTTCTCCTTATTTTCTCTTTATTTCGGCTGGGCGTCAGGCGGAGGATGCCGTTTTTACTTTTCTCTTGGGTCTCTTTGGTGTGGCGGTGACGGCAAGGCTTAGCCTCATCGCTTTCAGTACAGCGTTTAGGCTTTTGTATTCCGGGTTCCCTTTTTCCGACAACATTTCCTAAAGATGCACTTCGCTAAGTTTTGATAGAATTGTCATCCCCGCGCGGGCGGGGAGCCAGTTGTTTTTCTCATTAACGAAACTGTAGGGCTGGAGCCCGTTTTCACGGGAATGACAAAAAGGGAATGCTTCTTACATTATCTTGCCAATCTAAAACTTATAACTGATAGAATGCGTTGAGAGGCGCATTATGACTTTGGCATTAATCAGTATCATCATCGGTTTGGTTCTCCTTGTATGGAGCGCGGACCGTTTTGTGGAAGGTTCCGCCGTGGTGGCGCGCCATTTCGGCGTCCCTCCGCTCCTTGTGGGGATGCTGATAATCGGATTCGGCACCTCCGCTCCCGAGATGGTGGTCTCCGCCATCGCATCATTACAGGGGAATCCCGGCCTCGCTCTCGGCAACGCGTACGGTTCCAACATCACAAACATCGCCCTGATACTCGGCCTGACCGCGCTAATAGGTCCCATAGCGATCCATTCGCAGATAATCAGAAGGGAGCTCCCCGCCCTTATAGCCGTTACCGGGCTGACGATAGCGCTTCTCTGGGACGGCGATCTCTCCCGTATAGACGCGATTATCCTTCTATCGGTGTTCTGCATACTTACAGTCTGGAGCATCCGGCTAGGCTTGCGGGAGCGAGCCGACACGCTGAAAGGGGAGATAGAGGCGGAGCTTTCCTCCATCGCTATGTCGGTGGGGAGGGCGGCCTTCTGGCTCGTGGTCGGGCTTGTGATCCTTATTGCCAGTTCGAGGATGCTCGTTTGGGGGTCCGTGGAGATAGCCCGCGCGCTGGGTGTGAGCGACCTTATAATCGGCCTTACGATAGTTGCGGTCGGGACATCCCTTCCGGAACTCGCTTCATCGCTGATAGCGGCGCGAAAGGGTGAGCATGACCTCGCCATCGGCAACGTGATAGGTTCCAACCTTTTCAACACCCTTACGGTTGTTGGCATAGCCGGGGTGATAAACCCTATGATGATAGAGCCGGAGGTGCTTTCGCGCGATGTCCTCGTAATGAGCCTGTTGACCCTATTCCTATTTTTACTCGGCTACGGATTCCGCGGGGAGGGGCGTGTAAACCGTCTGGAGGGGGGGATACTGCTGTTCTCCTACATCGGCTATACGGCCTATCTGATACATAGCGTCTTTTAGAACATTTTCCTGTTCCCCTTGCGGCGCCGCACTCCGCACCGCGTAACGCCGTAAAAGTTGTCGTCACAGAAACCAGAAATTGCCGATTGAGCAGATAAACCGCATCGGAAATCGGACGATAGCGAAATATGGCGGGAGAGCGGTTCTTTAAGCGACGATATCGACGCGTGTCCCTATCTTTGAGCGTTCAGCGGCGGAGATGCGTTGCCATGTGGAATCTTTTCTCTGTTGTGATTCGCTTTGCAGGACTTCGCGCCCGTGGTCGGAAAGCTCCCTGTTCGGCCTGGTGACCGCCTCTAGAGGCGGTAGTCTGTCGGTTGGTGATACTGCCATAGCTCCTCCGATCCCCATTTTACCAGAGATGAGGGTTTTTCGGATTTTGGGAGGTCAGCCGTTCATCTTCTTCAGCTCGGTTTTTGCTTCCAAGGCGGAGTCCGTGTCGCCATAGCTTGCGACCAGATCTTCGAAAACCTTTTTAGCTTTTGCGAACGCCTCTTCGTTCTGATACGACTTCCCCTTGAGGAGGAGGGCGCGCGGGACTAGTTTGGAAGAGGGGAAAATGGCAACGAATTCGTCAACGCGCCTGATGCAGGAGCCGAAGGCGTCTATCCTGAAATAGAATTCGATTATGTACATCTGCTTTTGCGCGAGGAGTTCTTCCAGTGAGCCAAGTTTTTCCTTCGCGAAACCGTGTGCCGGGTGGCCCGGGTATTTCATGACAAAATTCGTGAAGGCCTCAATAGTCTCCTCGGTAGCCGACTGGTCGCGCGGGATATCCTTGATATCCCGGTAATAGCTCATCCCTTCGTAAAAGAGGGCGTGAGGTGTCCTCTCATCGAGCGGATATAGCTCCTGGAAACGCTTGTACACCGGAGCGGCGAGGTAGAAATCACCCTGCATATAGTATGAGTCGGCTGAGCCGAGCAGCGCGTGTAGCCTCAGCGGGCTGTCCGGGAACTCATCGAGGATCTCCTGGTACTTTTTTTGCGCAAACTCGTATTTCCCCTTGGCGAAATAGTAGTTTGCTTCGTCGAAGCTCTCGTTTGCAAGTATCTGCTTATCGGTCGTGGCGCAACCGGAGAGGATGGCTCCGCAGATCAGGAGGGAGCCGATGTTCCGTATCAGTTTGGCATTCATTTTCATCGGGACATTCTACCCTGTAAAGGGGGGATGGCAATACTGCTATTCTTTTTCTGTTTTCATCCCCCAAAACGGGTAAAATTACCCGGATATGGTTTCAGGAAAGCGCGTATGGTCCCGGCTGTCGCCGCCGCATGTTATGGCCCTTATGTTCCTCGTGGTTATTCTCATTGGCGTCGTTCTGCTCATGCTCCCTGTTTCGCACAAAGTGCCGATATCGTTCATTGACGCGCTCTTCACGTCGACATCCGCCACATGCGTAACGGGACTGATGACCGTAAACGCGGCTGAGACCTTTACCTTTTTCGGGCAGGTGGTGCTCCTCTTTCTTATCCAGATAGGGGGGATGGGGATTACGTTCGTATCTTCGTTCTTCATGATCATGCTCGGGAGGTCGATGTCGATACGGGGCTCCTCGATGGTTCATGAAAGTTTTTCCTCTTCATACAGGATAGATCTCCACAAACTTATACTTTCCATACTTGTCCTGGTGCTCGCTTTTGAGGCGCTGGGAACCGTGAGCCTCACCTGGTACTTGTGGGACATGTTCCCGCCGGCGACGGCAATCTGGGTAGGGCTTTTTCATTCCGTTTCGGGATTTTTCAACGCCGGGATATCGATATTGCCGGAAGGGCTCGACTCCCTGCCAAAGAATCCGATACAGGATATTATATTCACCGTGCTGATATGGGGGGGCGCTCTCGGCTTCATGACATACCGTGAGTTTTACGAGAGGATCAAATATCCCAGCGTCGCGAAGAGGAACTGGTCGCTTCAGACGAGGATAGTTATGGTTTATACAGCGGGTTTGACCGTTGTCGGGGCGCTTGGGATATATCTGTTTGAGCGCAACGGCGTCCTTGCCGGATTGCCGTTTTATGAGCAGGTAACGAATTCGATCTTCCATTCCGTCTCCGCGCGAACCGCCGGTTTTTCAAACGTCGATTTTTTCTATTTGAACAATTCCACCCTCTACCTTTTCATGTTGCTCATGTTCATAGGGGGGGGGCCTGGCTCGGCGGCGGGGGGTATCAAGGTTACGACCTTTGCCATACTGATAGGTCTTGCGATGTCGAGATACAGGGGGCACGAATCTGCGCATATATTCAACCGGGCCATACCGGAGGAGATAGTTTCCAGGTCGATATCGATAGTCTTTTTATCCGTTATTGTAATGACGATATTCCTCTTTTTTCTTCTCGTTTCGGAAGCGCATCTTGTGGATCCGCATACGGGGGGGAGGGCGACATTCATGGAAATTCTTTTCGAAGCGGTGTCGGCGCATGGCACCGTGGGGCTGAGCATGGGGATAACGCCGAAACTTTCCGGTATCGGGAAATTCCTTGTTGTGCTGATGATGTTTACCGGGAGGCTGGGACCGCTTGCCATTGCGGTGCTGGTCGGTACCAGGGAGAAGGGGAAAGCGTCGTTCAAGTTGTCAGAAGAATCGGTTATGGTAGGATAGCGCTATGAAAAAGACAAAGAGGTTTGCGGTAATAGGTCTTGGGAAGTTCGGGTTTTATCTTGCGCGCAGTCTGTTCGAGCGCGGGCACGATGTGATCTCCATCGACATCGACAAGGATGTCGTACAGGAAATAAAAGACTATTCAACGCAGGCGATAATCGCTGATGCCACCAACAAGGATACGCTTCTCTCGCTGGGGATAAAGGATGTCGATATCGCGATCGTCAGCCTGGGAACAAGAATGGATCACTCCATCCTCGTCACCCTCCACCTGAAGGAGATAGGGTTGAATGAGATAGTCGTAAAGGCTATCACAGAGGATCACAGGAAGATACTCAGCATGATAGGCGCGACTGAAGTGATCTTTCCAGAGAGGGACATGGCCGAAAAGCTCGCTCACTCCCTTTCATCTCCGAACATAATGGATTTCCTCCCGCTTACGGAAGGGGTCTCCATAATGGAGGTGGTACCTTTGAAGTCGTTTGTCGGGAAGAGCATAAAGGATATTCAGTTGCGCAATAAATTCGGAGTTCAGGTAATAGCCGTAAAGGAGATAGTCCCTGAGAGAATGAATCTCATACCGGCCCCGGATACGATAGTGAAAGAGTCGGACGTCCTCGTGTTGATGGGACGTGATGAAGACCTGGCGAAACTGGAAGATCAAAGCGAGTAAGTCATTCTCTTTTTCTGAGCCGGATGCGGACTCAAATAGACGGAAACGCAAACCTGAAAAGGAAGGGGCGCTATTTGAGGGTTATACCGGCCTGACGAATAACCTGTTTGGCGCTTATTTTCACGACTGCCATCTCGGAGAGGTTTGACATAAGCACCGAAAGGGTATTCATCGGATCGCCTTCAATCTCCTTTACGGTCATGTCGTCGTTGAGGATGACGCCTGATCTCTCAAAAATGGATCTGATCCTTTCATTTTCCGTGCTGACCCTCATGGCAGTTATGAGGATATCATTAAATATTCCTGCGGGATTATCCATCATATGCAATACATCCCTACTGAGAATGCTTCAGTTTTATGCCGTGTTTTGCCGCCAGCGCGTCGACTTCTCCTCCGACATGCAGTTCATGGGCGGCTTTGATATAGGCGGCGATTATACCCTTAGGGATGAGGCAGCCGTGTTGCGGGCAAATCAGCTCGATCCCGTAATGATCGTCCAGTTTTTCGATCCTCTTCAGCGCGTACTCAAGAGCCTTTTTCGATCCGAGGTACTGCCCGAGGAACGCCGAAAGCTGTGCCGGGTACTCTACCTCGACATAAAGGCTCGACTTCCCGGTGAATCCTCCAAACGCGTCAGATGAGAAGAGGCTTTTTGTTTTGAAATCGTAGGTGACCATTGAACCTACGAAGTGGCAATACGGCGTCATTATGAATTGAAGGGTGCGGTCGTTGCCGAATGTCAGTTCGTCGTCGTCGTCAAGAGGTACCATAGGGGAGGTGAAGCCGTAATGTTGCACAAGGACTTTCGCCTCCAGTGGAGCATAGACCTTGACGTCCGGATGAACCTCCTTTTCAATAAGCGGAATGGCGGCGCAGAGGTCTGGGTCCTGATGCTGGACGATGATATGCTTTATCTTCTTCATGTCGATAACCCCTCTGATCTTTTTCATCACGACATTAAAGAATTCAGGTTTGGCCGAGCCGGGGTCGATTACGACCGCTTCACCGCCGTCTACGATGAGATAAGGGATATTGTTGAAGCTGTTTGGAATGTCTTGAACTCCCAGGTGGTAGACACCTGGCGCGATCTCAATAGCATCACTGTCGTTGTAAGTATCTTTCAATTTTGCATTGCTCCGGATTATTAGCTCAATTATTCAACAATCTGTGTCATTTTAACCTACTCATGCAGGATAATAAAACTAAATCGTGAAATCTACAAAAAATTCGGGATGTTTTTCAATTCAGCAAAGAGCTCTGACGGTTTGAACGGTTTTTGGAGATAGGCGTTCGCGCCCAGGGATTTTGCCAAATTCCTGTCCTCCTCCATGGCATCGGTGGTGATCATGATCACCGGTATGTTCCTGAATTTCTCGTCGCCTTTTATGGTTTTCAGGAATTCCAGTCCATCCATGTTCGGCATATTAATGTCGCAGATTATAAGATCTATCTCGTTTTTAGCGAGCGCGTCGAGCGCTTCCAATCCGTCGGCGGCCTGAATATGGTTATCGAGGGAGGCCATCTTTTTCAAGGCGAATGTTACCATCGTTCTGAATGTCGAGGAATCATCCACTACCAATACAGTTTTAGAATTATTCGACATGGTTTTTTATTCTATTATTGTTTGGCTATTTAGGCAAAGCATTCTTGCCTCCAGCGGAAATAAGAGGTTTTTGGTACATTATGACCTTGGACATCGGTTTCATGTCGAAAAGTGTTGTTATTTTGAACAAGGACTCAGTTTGTCCTATTAACAGGAATCCCCCAGGAGCCAGCGAATCATAGAAGTTCTTTACGATCTTGCTCTTCCCGTCAGAATCGAAGTAGATAAGGGCATTTCTGCAAAGTATAAGATCAATGTCCTTCACGAACGCCATCTGGCTACTGTTGAAGAAATTGATTCTTGAGAATTTCACCATGTCGATAATTTTTTTATCCAGTTTGAAATACCTGCCGCTGTCATGGGAGAAATATTTTGTTCTTATGTTTGCATCAGTGGCCCTGAAATCAAATTCGTTGTAGATGCCCTGTTTTGCTACGTTGAGGGCTTCGGTATTTATGTCGGATCCCAATATTTCTATTGTCCATTCTTTGGGACTAAAAAGTCCACTTTCCACGATGAGAATAGCCATCGTATACGGTTCGGCTCCGGTTGAACAGGCGGCGGACCATATGCGGATCTTTTTAATTCCGCTTTTTTGTTTGCTTTCCTTCAGCATCGGGAGGAAAGAATTTTTCAGCATTTCCATCTGCGGAGGTTCCCTGAAAAAGTATGTCTCGTTTACGGTGACAAGATTCAAAAGAAGTATGATCTCCTCTTCCTTTTTGGAATCAAACCGGAGGAAATGGTAGTAGTCCTTGACGCTGCCGAGGCTGTTGGCTTCCACCCTCATGAGGATTCTTTTTTTGAAAAGATCTTCCTGGGCGCCTTTGAAGACAAGCCCTGAGTATTCCCGCAGGTAATCCTCAAACAGTTTCAGCTCCTCCGCGGAGATTGTTAGCGCCATATTAGACTGTTATCCTTGTTTTTCGCGAAAGGCGTTTTCTTTCGGCTTCTATTTGCTAAAACTTTTTACGGCGTCGTCCCTGCCTGTAAAAACACCAAACTTCGATAAAAGTCCGGTAACCTCGAAAGGGGTTTTAATATCGGGATTCAGGGAAGCAAGGGCGACATTGCCGCCATTGGCCTGAGAATTCCTGAGAATGCTTGCAAACGCACCGAGTCCGTAGCTCGAGATGAATTCAGTCAGTTTCATGTCTATAACTAATTTGTATCTTCCGTCTTTCATGAGTTTTTCCGCAAACTCCATGAATACTGGCGTCGAGTGCACATCCAATTTCCCGTCGATTTGAACTACTGTTATATCCCCGATATTTTCAGATTCAATGATCACATTACCTCCAATGGCAAAATATTAGCTTGTAAGTTTCTTGATCCAGGGGTCATTTTCACCTTCAACCCCTTTTTGTAACAGGTCAATTATCTTGCTGTCGGCAGACGACGACAGGGCAAGCGCGGATATTCTTCTGATCGAAGGAGACGCGGCTTGGAGTCCCTTGAAAAGGAATTCTACGGATTCACTCTTTTCTATAAAAGCTGGGAGTGAATAGACGAATTTCCGTATAGTGTGATTTGTAATCGCAGACGGGTCGAATACGATCCCATGTTTGTCCGTTATAGTATTTAACGCGGAGTACGCCTCAAACCTGTGTTTTTCAACACCGAGATACTCAAGGAGCATTTCCGCATGTTCGGCCCCTCCGATAACAGAGAGCGCCTTCATGGCTTTGTGCAAAAGAAGAATGTTCGAATCGTCCCTTGGCAGGAGCTTTAAAAAGGTTTCCACCCGGGGTAGGGCGCTGTCGATTGTGTAGTCCGTTATATATCCGAGAACGGCAGATTGTATTATCCAGCTCTCCCTTTCGAGGCAGGGGAGGATGGATTCCGATTCCTTTTCACCGCCTAGCAGAGCAAGAGTTGAGACAGTTTCTGCAACTAATTCCGGTATTTCATCGTCAAGGATGTTCCTTAGCGCCGGTATTGCCTTTTCGTCGCCGCATTTACCAAGAGCTGTGATGGCAACTATTTTAGTTTCGGAATTCGTATCTGAGGTAAGCAGTTTCAAAAGAGGCTCGGAAGCTTCCGTCAGGCGGCGCTTCCCTATAGCCCTTACCACATAATTAAGGGTATCTGGTTTTACCTCGCCAAGCAGATTTACCAGGAGTTCATTTGCTGTCGGATGGACGATACTGCTTAAGGTCCATATCGACTGTACTCTAACCGAGAAATCATCATCGTTGAACAGCTTTGAAATGGATGTGAAAAGATCCTTTTCGGAAATGTTGTCTCTGTTCTTGTTTCCCTGGTATCCAAAGGAGTGTACGGCCGCGGCGCGGGCCTTTGGGGAGGGATCAGAAAATCCATTGAGGAGAATAGGCGCCACGTCGCCCATTGATGAAAAGCCGAGAGCCCGGTACGCGCCCCATCGGATATTTTCATTGCCGGATCTGGTGAGAGCCTTGATTTTTTCCCTGTTGAATTTTTGCAGGAGAGACATCCCGCCTACGGCCGCTTTCCTTATGGACTCTTCGGGGGATGAAAGCATCGGTACGATTTTGTCAAACTGCAGAGATGCCTGCATCATCCCGAGTGATTTGATCGTATCTGCAACGATATCGCTGTCGGGAGAGTCAAGGAAAGGAAGGAGTCTTTCAGAGTCGTCTTCCTTTCCGAGGAGGCCGATAATCCTTATAAGATTGCTCAATACCTGCTTTTTATCGGATTTCAATCCGGCAAAGATATTTGCCAATATGCCCGGGCCCTGCACTGTTATCAGTTCGCGAACTTCATTTTCAAAAGCGGGGTCCTCAAGTAGCGGGAGAAGATGCTCAACGGAGAATTTGCCTCTGAAATCCCAAAGTATGTTCAGGGCGGATTTGACTTCTTCCGTTTTTCCTCCAGAGAGCATCTCGATTATCGCGTCTATAATATGCGATGAATCGAGTTTTTTCAGTTCAAGGTTGGCTTTGTAATAATAAAATCCATGCCGGGTTATCTTCGCGAATTCCCTTTCCCTGTCCCTTATCATCGCCAGGGAGGTTATTCCAGCCTTTATAAGGTTTTTGTCATCGGTGCCTGAGATGACGTTTATTATCGGGAGGAGACCGCCAAGCTCTCCTATCATCCCGATGGCGGAAATTGCCGGGTAGCCGAGGATTGGATCATCAAGCATTTCAATCAGCGAAGGGAGCGCGCGCTCATCCCCGATCAATCCAAGCGCGGTTATATAGGGGAATTTGGACCAAGTTTCTTCCTTTACAACCGCTTCAAGTAGTGTGTCGACAGCCTCCGGGGACCCTATTCTTCCGAGCGCCTCGACGATGGCGTATCGGACGTTTTCATCCGGATCGTAAATCGAATTAAGAAGATAATTCAGAGCTTCCTTCTTCCCGAGGTTGCCGAGAGTATTAGCGCAGTAGATGCGGACATCGACAGTCGGATCGCTATTTAGTATTTCTCCAAGCGGCTGGGCAACATCTTCCCCCATCTCCTGAAGCACCGTCATGGCTGTATTTCTTACGGCTGCTCCCGGATCCCTCAAACAGTCAATAAGAGGGGCGATACTCTCTTTTTCCTTTATTTTCACCAATGAAGTGGCGGCTGTATTTCGCACCTGCCAATGATCGTCCCCCAGAAGTGCAAGAAGGGGTTTTACGGCTGTACTCTCGC
This sequence comes from Nitrospinota bacterium, assembly GCA_029881495.1. NCBI lineage: Bacteria > Pseudomonadati > Nitrospinota > Nitrospinota bacterium. The sequence continues at coordinate 11,106 of JAOUMJ010000002.1, forward strand.
CGAATTCACCGAGCATCTCCGCGGCCTGTCTGCGAACGGAGAATTCCTCCGATTCCAACTGGCTGATAAAGAATTCAACTTCATTCATGGTATTAATCATTTAATGCTAACATCATCTAATGATGCAGTTCATTCCTAATGTTTCATTTTTTTCAGGTATTCCGCAAGCACCTTCGGATCCATTGGAGCCCCCGGCAATACGCTGCTCTTTTTACCCTGTTTGAGCCAGTTTTTAACAACACCGATGACAAGGTCGGGCGTTTCATCCGCCATGATTTTTATCGTGAACATGTTTCTCGGAATTCCCTGGGGAATTATGACCTTTCCATCCGGCAGTATAGTGAGCTTTGGTATGTCCGATCTCCTTTTTAACTCTTTTTTCAGCTTCGGAACAGGCGGGAGGGATTCGACGGTCTTGACGGGCGGTTTTTGCGCGGGAGAGGATATATAGGCGATAAGGGCAATGACGAGCGAGGCCACAAGGACGAAGACCAAACCGATTGCGATGTTGATAACTACCCCCTTGGATGGGCTTTCGAATGTATTTTTGAAAGCCTTTCCCGGTTGATATGTGTATAGATCTCCGTGGTCGTAAGCGTTGAATGTCCCAGCATGGACTGCACCGACCTAAGGTCGGCGCCTCTTTCCAGCAGATGAGTTGCAAAGGAATGGCGCAGTATGTGAGGCGATACGCCTCTCCTGATCTCTGCGGTAAGCGCATATTTTTTTAACATAAGCCAGAACGTCTGGCGCGTCATCGGTTTCCCAAGCCTCGAAAGGAAGAGGGCTTTAACGGGGCGTTTCCCCTTTTCGTATAGGGGCCTGCTTTCAAGCAGATACTTTTCCAGTTTTTCAATGCTTCTCTCGCCAATAGGGATAAGCCTCTCTTTAGAACCTTTGCCGGAAACCATTATATAGCCTGCCGACAGGTTCAGGTCGGAAGTATTTATCCCGACCAGTTCCGAAACCCGGATGCCTGTGGAGTAGATCAGCTCGAGCATGGCGGAATCCCTTATTCCTTCGGCTGTTGTTTCGTCGGGCTGCTCAAGCAACCTGTCGATCTCAGACAAGTTCAGAAATTTTGGGAGTCTTTTCGTGTTTACCGGGTGTTTCATGTTCCGGGTCGGGTCGTTCTCAAACCGGTTCCGGGCAACGCCATACCTGAAAAACATCCTGAGAGAGGAGAGTTTTCTTGAAATGGAGCGGGATGTGATGTTCTGTTTTCGCAGGAGGGTCATCCACGCTGTCACATCGTGCTGATCGATATTGCCGGAAACATCCTTTCCGGAGGTTTTCAGCGACTCGATAAAAGATTCCATATCCCGCCTGTACGCATCGACGGTATTTTCGGAAAGATTTCTTTCAACTGTAAGGTGTGTGATCCATTCATCCAGAATGGGGAGCATCAAGCGTATCCTTCCAGCTGCCGGAGAAACGGATTATGCTCCTTTTCTTCCCCAATGGTGGTGGTTTCACCATGTCCTGGGAACACGATCGTGTCATCCGGCAAAATGAAAAGTTTTTCCTTGATGGAAGCAAGAAGCTGCATGTGGTTCCCCCCGGTAAGGTCCGAGCGTCCGATGGAGTTAAGAAACAGGGTATCTCCTGAAATCAGGAACCCATCACCATATATGCAAATCCCTCCAGGTGTATGACCGGGGGTATGTATTATTCTGATGCTGAAATCTTCGCACAGGTCGATTATTTCGCCGTCGGAAACGGTGGCGTCGTTTTTTGGGGCCTTCTTCACCCCCAGGTAGTCCGCGATATCCTGTTGTTCCTTGCTGGTCAGCATCCAGGCATCGTCCTCGTGGCAGAGGAAGGGTATGCTGAAGTGCCGAGCCACAGCTTCAACCCCGCCGGTGTGGTCGGAATGGCAGTGGGTATTGAGGACGAGCTTTGGGATCAGTTTCCTCTCTTCCATGAATTTGATGATCCTTGCCGCACTATCCCCAGGATCAATAACAATTGCCGACAGATGTTCATCGCAATAGAGAATGACGCAGTTCACGTCTATCGGACCGACGGTAATAACTTCAATTTTCATAACCAGCCTTTTCTCTGAATAATTTCCGATATTGTACATCACTTGAATAGATTGAGCAGTTCCATTTATTAAATACTTTTACCTGAATTCAGTACAAGCGGACAAGCGGACAGGGTGATAAAATTTGGTGAGAGGGAAAGTATTTAGACCTGCCGGGGAGATGGAGGAGCAGGATATGTATGGCGGATCGCGATCTTCGGGTTTGTAACCCCGATATATCGCGTGCAGATGGTGCAAAATGGGCATTATGCCGAGTCATTTGCATCGCTTGTAGGCTCACGGTTGGAACAGATGGAAAAGAGCTGGAAAGATAAGTAAAATCCGGGCGTAAAAAATCTGCTTTTTCCACTGGTTGCTTTAGGTTATTATATGTAAGTTAGAAAAAAGAACATTATCTTGAAATTTTAATAGGTGAGATTAATGGGAAAAACTGCCTTAATAGTTGATGATGAGATGGAAGTGAGGCGTTGGGTCTCCAACCTGCTGACCACACAACTTGGCTTTGCAAAAACCATGGACGCTCCAAGCGGCGAAGCCGCGGTAGACCTTATAAAATCTGGCGAAAACTTTGACCTGATCTTCAGTTCGTGGGAGATGCCCAGGATGAAAGGGGATGAGCTCCTTGGCGAACTGAGGAAAATTCCTGAATCCCAGAATACGCCGTTCATCATGATGAGCTATAAAAAGGACAAGGATTCCCTTGTGAAAGCTATTCAGGCGGGAGTCAATAACTACCTTGTAAAACCTCTCTCTGCCGGCATTTTCATGCAAAAGGTGAAAAAAACAATAAGCGACATGGAGAAGAAGGAGCTCGATTCCTTTAAAACAAAACGGAAGAATCCGGTTGATATTATTCTTGGCGATGATTTTTCCCATCCGGCCTCACTGCACAGCGTGACAAAATCAGGGTGTGTCGTTAGAGCGCCGTTGATAAAAGGGGGAGAAGTGGGGATTTACAGCCAGGTACATCTGGCAATATTCATGGATGGGATCCCTTTTAAGGTCCCTTCTGAGCTGGTAGCGCTGGAGGCGGACAGGGTGGATTCATCAACAAGGCATTTTATAATGGTCACATTCAAATTTGGCGAACACGACCTGAAAATAGACGGAAAGATCGACAGGCTGATAAACAGCTTTTCTGCGGCAAATCAAAAATAACAGATACTGAAGAGTCTCCCCGTTTCCGCTAAACCAAAAAGAATCCCCCTTTTTATTCGCTGAGCCAGTTTTAAAAAGCCTTTTTAACCCCCTTCGGCGACTTTAATTATGGTCCTTTCGATTTCAAGCCTGTTCTCTTCGGTAACAGGGCAGACGATATGGAACTTCTGTGCTCCGGCTCCCCCAAAGGTCAGGTCAAATCCGCTTCTGGTAGTGGTGGAGATCTTCATCCTGTTCCGGCCATGGGAGTTGTTGTTTATTACATCCGGGACTATCAGCGAGATGAAAGGGAGTTTTTGAAGCTGTTCAACGTATGGCAAAGCTTCCTTGAGGATATGGTGCCTGGTCTTTACCTTGTTTACCCGATATGTATGTTTTTTCAAGGCGTCAGGCGAAATCAGTGAGCCGATTTTTTCAGGTACTCCGTCACCGCTGAAAAGCCCGAAGTACGGCGGAGCATTTTTTTTCTTCTGAAAGTCGCTTCGGCATAGCCGACAAGTTTTTCAGTAAGTTTCGGGAAAGGGATACCGCTGGCTTCCCAAAGATAGAACGAGAGCGAGCCAGGGATGGAATTCAGCTCGGTCACCGTAAGCTCTCCATTACGCCCAAGGAGGAAATCAACACGGCAACAGCCGCTGCAGTCAAGCTCCCTGAAAGTGTTTTTCGCGATATCTTTTATCTTTTTCTCAGTCTCCGCAGGGATATCTGCCGGTATCGTTCTGGCTACGTTCGACATCCCTCCCTGTCCCTTTTTCCCCCCTTTGAGGTACTTCTGTTCGTAATCGAGGAATCCCTTGCTGTAAACCTCCTCGCAAACAGAGGTGATTATCTCGGTATCGTCTCCAATAACGGCGCAATTTATCTCTCTCGGCTCCTCGACACCTTCCTCAACTATTATCTTGCGGTCGTATCGGCACGCTTCATCCAGCGCAACGGAGAGAAACTCCTCGGAGTTCACGCGTGATATTCCAACGGACGAGCCGGATGACGCAGGCTTTACGAACACGGGGAATTTGAAATTCCCGATGATCTCCTGCTTTATCCTGTCATGGCTCTTCTCGATATCGGCCTTTAGGTAATAGCGGTATTTCACTATCGGGACGCCCGCGGATTGAAGGATACGCTTTTGAAGCACCTTGTCCATTCCCACGGCACTGCCCGCTATTCCAGCGCCTACGTATGGGAGGTCGGCAAGCTCCAGCAACCCTTGCAGGGAGCCGTCTTCCCCTCCAACTCCGTGGATGAGAGGAAAGGCAACATCGATATTCAGTTTTTTGTCCTGGAACTTTTGAAGAAATCCCGCGTCACCATGCCTTGCAGGGTAGGGGGGGATATACATCCTGTTGAATTTTGCGATATCGCTCTTTTTGCCGGTGAATATTTCTCCATATCTTGTTACGTCCTTCAGCCTGTCGTCGCATACCCAATCGCCGTCCTGTGTAATGTAGATCGGTATAGGATCGAACTTGGAAGTATCGAAATTTTTAAATACCTGATGGAATGTGATTATGGATATTTCGTGTTCGGTAGAAGATCCTCCGAATATCAGTCCAACGCGTTTTTTTGACATAGTGGTTAAATATACATTCTTTTACGTATTAATCAAACGGGTGGTTCAAATGATTTTATTGTCGGCGTCCAATAAGAGGTATAGAATGTGCCGATGGAACTCAAGTTTATCAGCGCAAAGGATGCCCCCAAGGCTATTGGACCTTATTCACAGGCGGTCAAGGCCGGAAATACCATTTATCTGGCAGGCCAGATCCCTCTGGACCCCGCCACGATGGAACTCGTACCGGGGGGGATAAAAGAGCAGACAAAGAGGGTTCTGGACAACCTTGAAGCTGTGCTAAAGGAGGCTGGAGCCGGTTTCGGGAACGTCGTCAGGTCTACCGTATATATGAAGGACCTTTCGATGTTTGCCGATATGAACATGGTTTATGAATCAATGTTCAAGGACCACAAGCCTGCAAGAGTTACCATCCAGGTGGCGGGATTGCCGAAAGAGGCGCTTGTCGAGATAGAGGCCGTGGCGGTAATCGGCTGATTCGAATAAATCCCTTCTTGCAGGAAAGGTTGGGCGGAGGGGAGATTACTTGTCCGGTTTTCTGAGTGTCTCCTTGTCCTGTCTGCTTTTCTGGTGCGTGGATTTCTGATGCGCAGTTTTTACCTGTTTTCCGGCATCGGGCCTGTTTGTTTTTGCCTTGCTGTCCCGGATGATGAATTTCTGGTCGATCCCGTAGAAGTAATCGGCGGAATCTATCATTATCTGTGAGCAGGTCTCAGGATAGCTCCAGACCTCGGCCTTGCACCCCCTCGATTTGATGTACCAGATAAGGGGAAGATAATCCTTGTCCCCACCGACGATGACAACTACGTCGAGTTTTTCCGCCATTGTTACGGCATCGATTATCAGCCATGCGTCGACGTTCTTTACCGGCTGCTTTATCTCGCCTCCCTGTTCATGCCAGAACTTCTTGAAATCATCGGTTATATCCTTGTGCTGAGGCTTGTAATAGATGATCCTGGTTATCTGCCGTATTCCGCCTATCGCTTCGATAAGCTTTTTATAGTCGGTACGTCCGTTGTGGATAGTGTAACCGGACATTTCAACATTCTCAGCGTCTATGAAAATGCCGATTTTCTGGTTGATAAGGAATTTCCCTACTGTCGACTGCTCTTTTTGATACGTTACCATCCGTGAATATTATCACGGCCTACGAAAATAAAACAAAAAATCACTCAAAATTTGTGTCATTTATTTTCTACCAACAAAATTTGTAGCTAGTCAGGCGACTATTGATCTTCTTCATGACTAACTGCATGATATATAAGGAGATAAGCGGAAATAAATAAACGGCACAATGATTGCTCTATAAGTAGTCAAGCGGGTAATGCCGCTAAAGTTCGGATGGCGGGGTTCCGTCCGTTAAAAAGCCCTGAACGCCTCCAACGTTTAGAACGGGTACGGAATTTCCGAAAAAGTTTATCCCCAATAAACGCCCCCCGCCCCGAACTTTGTTTTCACTTCCAGATTCCCGGTATCTATGTTGTCTTGCGGTATCCGCCTTCGCCGTCGCGCACAAACTTTGAAAACCCTTTATCCTTGAGATTGGAGTTGGAAAGGTGATTTTTCCCATGTGAGAAGGGGGAGAGGATTCGAATTACCCGATCTTGGCATACGGGGCAGAAATCAAGAGGTTTTTCAGCTAGAGTAATGAATTCAAATGGATCCCTGCATTTTGTAGTTTTATCGACATGTTTATATTCAAATATCGGCATCTTTTTACCTTTCAGGCTGTATTCTATATGTATTAATTTGGAAAAAATTAAAAAAGATCATTTTTTAGCTAAACTTTTACAAATTTGTGCCGAAAGGACTATTAGGATAGTTTTTTTTAAAGAGGACAGGTGTTATGCAAGTAGATATTAAGAGGCCGGGAACAGGAAGTATTAAACCTCCATCACAGAGCAGCGGTATAAATCCTGGAAAGGCGGCGGGGCGATTGAAATCGATGGCTTCCAATGTGCTCAGGAGCTCGAAGCAGGTCGAATCGCACGTTGCGCAGGAGACGCAGAAGAATGTTCAGGCCGGCAAAAATCCGAAAACTATAAAAGGCGGTATTGATCTAAAGGCTTAGTCCTTTCCGCCCGTTTCAGGATTTTTGCACGCTACGAATCGCGGATGCCGTGCGCGCATCCCCAAGACAGGAAGAGAGGCTTGCTCCCTACGCCCCCCCCAAAAAAATATGGGAGGGATCTAACCCCAGAAAATAAGGCCCGGTATGTAAGGTGTGACCATATTCTTGTGATAGGGGAGTATCCTTATGGCGAAACCGTGAAGCCCCGCGCTGTCGCAAGGTATCGGCCCTTTGAAATGGTAGCTCCCTTTCTCGATTTCCAGGAAGCTCTTGTAAAGCGCCAACAGGCATGGGGGACGTATCGGCTCCATGATCCCTCTGGCGCTTGAAGTGCGCGCTCACGACATGTTTTTAGGCTGTATTCCGAAAAAATCCAATTGCATATTTTAATTACAATTTTATGAAAATAAACTCATATTTACAGGTAATTAAATAAATACAAAGCTCTCCATCGTAATAAAAATATGCCGTTTTATTTATTTTGTTTGCTACCAGAAATAGGTATATTAATATAATATCGTGCCTATATTAATACAGATGTAATGCGTAGTTAATTTATGTGTGACATTTGAGCTAATCAGTTCATTTTAATTTGGGGGTATTTTATGGCGCAAAGAAAGGTTTCCGTTCTCTTCTCTTCACTCAGGACATTACTGCTCTTTTTTTCTCTTATCCCGTTATTAACGGCTTGTCCAGCCCCTACGGGAGAACCTGTACTGACATCATTGGTCATATCGGGTGATTCAGCGATAAATGAAAACAGCAGTGCCACATATACGGCCATGGCGGAGTATGATGACGGCAGTTCCAAGGTTGTCAACGCGTACTGGTCGGAGGACAGCTCAGACGCTTCCGTGGATACCAGCGGAAAGGTAACAACAACAGAGGTGTCGGCTGACACACTTTTCACCTTGAGGGCCGAATTTGATACAAAGACCGCTACCAAGGCGATTACCATTAAGGATGTATTAAATACGACTGACACCACCACTGACACCACGACTGACACCACGACTGACACCACGACTGACACGACCACTGACACGACCACTGACACGACCACTGACACGACCACTGACACAGGTACTGGCACCGCCATTCCTTCTGTGACATCGGTTACAATAAACGATGGGGTCGCTTCGACAATTTCGGCTACCGTTAATGTGTCTATAGATGCTACGGATGACGTTGGTGTTACAGGCTACTTCCTCTCTGAATCAGCCACAACACCGGCGCTTGCCGATTTCATAGACGCTACATCCGCGGCAACTTTTAACGTCTCGACAACATTTACGCTTAGCGCGACATTTGGCACAAAGACGATTTATGTATGGGTAAGAGATGCGGCGGGGAATATTTCAGCTTCTGCTTCCGATTCCATAGGCCTTAATAAATTCTATTCAGATACATCTATTTCCATCCCTGATTATGACAACGTCAACTGGAATCCCGGTGTTGCGACATCGACGATCAATATATCTGGAGCAACGTTTGTTACCAATGTAAGGGTAGGCGTCGATATCTCCCATGTCGATGATCAGGACTTGGAAATAAATTTGATAAGCCCTTCGGGTCGTAGGGTAACTCTTTTCAATTACAGCCCATGGGAAAACCAGGCCACAAACCCTGGCAATAATTTGACCTCGGCTGTTTTCGATGACTTTGCGAGCCAGGAAATCTTAAAGTCAACGGGGCCTTTCAGCGGATCGTATCGACCCGTCGGCTACCTCGCGTCATTAGTTGGTGAAAGCATTAATGGGAACTGGCAGCTGGAGGTAAATGATTGGGGAGTAGATAACATCGGAACCATAAACGGCTGGAGCCTGGAGTTTGAAACCGCCGCCACCGCGACTGTTCCGGTTCCTCCTGCTCCATTTATTTCTTGGAGGTTTTTAGAAAGTCAAGGTACGCCTTCCATGTACTGGCATCAGCTAAATAACAGCCTGGAAACCGTAACGACAAATATATATATCGGCACTGCTCCTGGCGTTACTCCGGTTCCGACAAGTACGCCCGATATTTTAAAAATGGCGCCTGATTATAGCGGGGCCAATTGGTTCAGTCATACCTTCGCCGCCAGCGCTACGACATATTACTATGTGCTGACTTTTGAAACTGCCGCTGGTGAGAGCCTCCCGTCCGAAGAGTTCCAAATTACAACACCGGATTCAGGGTTAGGAACGCAAACACTGTTGACAAGCGATTACGCGGGTACCGGCGCGATCACCGGCTGGCTCGGTACAGGAACCTGGGGTACTACCAGCTCGACGGTAAACGCAGGTTCGACATCGTTTACCGATAGCCCGGCAGGGAACTACGCGCCTAATACTAATTACTTCCTGACATCCACAACAGGCGTTGATATTTCAGGTTATACAAATCCGGTACTCTCCTTTGCCCACAAATATGATTTTGGTATTTGGACAAACGACACTGGATTTGTAGAAATTTCTACTGATGCCGGCGTAACGTGGAACCAGTTGGCAGCCTATAACTCCTATGACGGATCGGTGACAGCATGGACGCCAGAAGCGCTTTCGTTGGCATCTTATGCAGGTGCCCCTTCACTCAGGGTACGATTCAGGTTGTTTATTATGGATAACGGCGTTGCAAACACCTTTGATGGCTGGTATCTGGACGATATCGCGATCATAGACGTTCCTCCTTCTGGCGTCTATAACTCAACTGGGGCAGTGGCAATTTCAGATAATTCAACTGTGACTTCCACAATAACTGTTGCGGATACCGGGACAGTTGCCAGTGTCAAGGTATATGTGAATATAACTCATACATGGTCATCTGATATGACAATTGTTCTTATAAGTCCTAGTGGAACCAGTCTAATACTGGCTGATGGGCTGGGGTCGATTGATTCTTTTGTCGATACGATCTTTGATGATTCCGCAACCTTGGACATCAATACCGCAGGTGATCCGTATACAGGCTCGCATAGAGCGGCTTCAATGCTTTCAAACTTAAACGGAGAAACCATAAATGGAACATGGACTCTTGAAGTGACAGATAGCGTGAACGGTGATGTAGGTACAATAAACAGCTGGTATGTCGAGATTGTTCCTGCTCCTTGACGAGTAATTCAAATGTCAGTCGCCATCGGCCCGATTCTGGGCCGATGGTGACGTTTAATCCGCCAGATTTTTGATTTTGCAAAACTCCCCCTAATTCTGTTTGGGGGAGTTCCTTTGGTTTGCACAGCAGTTTGGGGTAGCCACAACCAAAAGCAACCCCCTTTTAAGGCTTTTGCGAAGGAAGTGAGCGTAGAGGAGCCGGGATTATACAGACCTTTGTGCTTTTCCGCTTCTAAACCGGTTTCCTTGCGGTTACATCCCCCCTGGGTAAATTTCGCCCCATGTTTGGAGCGTCGAGCGGTTTTTCCGGGAGGGATACAAGAGAATGGGAGAGATATCTGACGGTGCAGTCCGGTTTTTTTGATTATAGCGGTGCTGGAAACCACCCCCGGAGGTACAATGACGGGGATGAGAATAGAGGCTCGCCCCCCCCCAAATATGGGAGGGATCTAACCCCAGAAAATAAGGCCCGGTATGTAAGGTGTGACCATATTCTTGTGATAGGGGAGTATTCTTATGGCGAAACCGTGAAGCCCCGCGCTGTCGCAAGGTATCGACCCTTTGAAATGGTAGCTCCCTTTCTCGATTTCCCCTTCACACGTCATCGCGATCGATTTACCTTCGTTTATCTCGCCGTTGCTGTCCAGATTGCCGTAATAGCACTCTACGACGATATCGTCCGGGGTCAGGTCCCCCAGCCTTACCTTTACCTCGACCGGCTTCAGGTTGCCGACAGCTGGGTGGAGGAAACTGTCCTCCTTTATCTCCAATATCTTTATGTGAGGCCAGCCGTTTTTCAGCTTGTGCTTCCAGGCCGCGAGCGATTTTATTATTTCGGGCTGCTGTTCGACCTGTTCATGCCAGCGTCTGCCGAGATCGAGGTAGAACTTCTCGGTGTACTCCCTTACCATCCTGTTGGTATTGAAGATCGGGATGAGGTTCATCATGGCGCTCTTCATCTTCCCTATCCACCCTCTCGGGAGCCCGTCCGTGCCCCTTGTGTAGAAGAGGGGGATGATGTCCTTCTCAAGAATTTCATAGAGGTTTCTCCCCTCGATAGAATCCTGGATCGCTTCATCCTTGTACTCCTCGCCGGCGCCTATTGCCCATCCGTTTTCATGGGAGTAGATTTCGTCCCACCATCCGTCGAGAACGGAGAGATTGAGGACGCCGTTTGCGGCGGCTTTCATTCCGCTGGTACCGCTCGCCTCAAGGGGGCGCCGCGGGTTGTTCAGCCAGATGTCGCACCCCTGAACCATATAGCGGGCGATGTCGATATCGTAATTTTCAAGAAAGATGATCTTTCGAAGGAACCCCATCTCCCTGGCTGTATGGACTATCTTCTTGATGAAGTTCTTTCCCTCGGTATCGGCGGGGTGGGCCTTTCCGGCGAATATTATCTGTACGGGCCTCTCCTTGTTCTCAAGGATCTTCTCGAGCCTTTTGAGATCGCTTAGGATCAGCGTTCCCCTCTTGTATGTGGCAAATCTCCGGCCAAATCCGATGGTAAGCGCCTCGGGATTAAGCGATTCCTCCGCCTGTTGCATTTCGGAATCGGACGCCCCCCGCTTCTTCAGCTGTTCGAGGAGCCTTTTGCGCGAAAAGGCCACGAGACGCTCCCTGCGCCTTTCGTGCATGCGCCAGAGTTCCGCGTCCGGAATGGCGGCGATTTTTTTCCATATGGTGTCGTCTCCCGGTTTGGTTATCCATTTGGTGCCGAGATAGCGTTCGTAGAGGTTTTTCAGCTCCTCGGATACCCATGTGCGTATATGTATTCCGTTGGTGATCGAGCGGATAGGAACATGGCTCACCGGAAGGCCGGGCCAAATGTTGTGCCACATCTGCCTGGATATCTTGCCATGGAGTTTCGAAACTCCGTTATTGCCGGCAGAGAGCCTGAGGGCAAGCACCGTCATGCCGAACGGTTCGTTATGGTCTTCGGGATTGATCCTCCCCAGGGTGAGGAGCCTGTCGACATCAAGCCGGGTCTCCCTTAAAAGCGGCTCCATGTATCTTTTGAGCATGCTCTTTTCAAACAGCTCGTTGCCTGCGGGAACCGGCGTATGGGTTGTGAAAACGGTTGAAACCCTGCACGCCTCCTTTGCTTCAAAGAAGTCGAATCCGTGCTTTTTCATCAGGTGAGCGATACGCTCGACCCCCAAAAAGGCGGAATGCCCCTCGTTCATGTGGAATACCGTCGGATTCAGCCCCAGAGCCTCGAATATCTTTATCCCGCCAATGCCGAGGAGTATCTCCTGCTGTATCCGCATCTCCCTGTCTCCGCCGTAGAGCTGGGATGTTATCTGCCTGTCCTCTGGGGAGTTCTCCTGAATGTTCGTATCGAGGAGATAAAGGGGAATTCTGCCGACTTCCGCCTTCCAGATATGCGCATATACGTTTCTTCCAGGGAACGGTATTTCGACCTTTACTGGTATTCTATCCTTCTCCTCCCTTTTAAGCGGAAGAAGGTAGAGGCTGTTTTCGGGATATTTTTCCTGCTGCCACCCGTCGGGATTGAGGTACTGCGTAAAGTAGCCGTGCGAGTATGCCAAACCGATCCCGACAAGCGGAAGGCCGAGATCGCTTGCCGATTTCAGATGGTCCCCGGCCAGCACTCCAAGGCCGCCGGAGTATATCGGCAGGCATTCATCTATTCCGAATTCAAGCGAGAAATAGGCGATCTTTGTATCCTTGCTCCATTTCTGCAAGTGCTTCTCCTTGAACCATGTATCCGCTTTGAGATATTCCTCCAGGCTTATCAAAACCGTCTCAAGATGGGTAAGGAATCCGTCGTCCTCGGCAAGTTCGCGCAATCTCTCCTGGGTTGCGGTGCCGAGTACCTTGACCGGATTGTGGTTGCAGGAATCCCAAAGGTCGGAATCAATCCTGCGAAGAAGGTTTACCGCGTCATGGTTCCAGGTCCACCAGAGGTTATATGCGATATCTTCAAGCGGTTTTAGCTTTTCCGGCAGTGAAGGTTCAACTATAAATTTTCTGTACTCAGGCATAATTGCCCCCTGTTTTTACCTGTTCGTAACCGCGTATATGATCAATCCGCAAAAAGTTAACCCTCATCACGTTCATTTTAACGTGTTGTGAGGATTTTCTAAATCATTATTATGCCGGATTTGAAAAGTAAACCTTGGATATAAAGGGAATTCTCCCCCCCTTCAAAAAAGGGGGGACTCGCTAAATCGGAATCGGAACGGAGATGTAGAGCGAGCTTCCGGGGTTCAAAGCGAGATAATCGCGTTTGAATATTCCCTGTAATGATGCAGCACTTTGTCCGCATAGTAATACTTTATCCTTTTTCTCCTCTTCAGGTCTTTGCTTATGGAAGCGGGCCCACGGTTGTATGCCTCAAGGGCCAATCGGACGTTCCCGAACTGCTGAAGAAGTTTTGAAAGATAATATGTCCCAAGCGCGATATTTTTCCTGCTGTCGTACAGGTTGCCTTCGTGATAATAGGCGACATTGGCTTTGTCGGCCACATAGCTGGCGGTAGGGGGGAGAAGCTGCATCAGACCTACGGCCCCCTTGTGCGAAACAGCAAATCGCTGAAAATTGCTCTCGGTCCTGATTACTGCAAGTATCAAAACAGGATCAATATTGTGCTCCTCGCTCTTGGCGAGAATGAGCCTGGCCAGTTTTTCAGGATTATGGTAGAGATTGCCGTCGGATTCCTTTAGGAGCGCCTCAACCTTGGCGCAAAATTCCGCCCTTAGCATCCAGTCGTTGTATTCCACCTTGAGACTTTTCAATTCTGCAATAAGGCCAGGCTTGGCATCTGCACTCTCCTGCTGTTTAAAATCCTCCACTGTGCGCAAATATCCAAACCCGAGAAGAAATGGTATCGAAATAATTATGTAAAAAAAGCCTTTTATCCTCATCCTTTTCTCCTGTTTTTCCGTAGAGTACAGTATAGTTTGCGCTTGCCATTTATGGCTGGCAGAGTGGAGAGAGCCAAAATTTTAGTTCTGCATAGTCTCCACTTACGATACCGTGCTCAATTTAAAAGTTTGTTAAGCCGTATTTTGTTAGTAATTATATATATAATGTATTTAAAAGAGAAGTATTTTATTAAAAAAATAAATTCAGATAACACCAATAAATACAGCGTGATAGACTTGGGCTGGGTTGTGAAATATGTGTTATAATGTACCAGTAGGAGGAGAAAGACCAAATATGTATGTCTTTCTATTGCCAATTATGTGTATTTGCATAACCATATTTGGAGTGAAATCTGGATATGTAGGTTTCCAAGGTAAAAAAAGATGATAGTTTCCTGCCCAAACTGCGAAAGCAGGTACGATATCGAGCCTGGCGGAATTCCGCAAGGGGGGACATACGCGCATTGCACCAATTGCGAAAACATTTTCTTCCTGAAAAAACGTAAAAAGGGTGAAAAACCTCGCGCCGCCGCCGTCGGAGCCGGCTCCGCATTGTCGGAAAGGGATACCGGCGAGATGAGGATTGCTGAAGATAACGGATTTAATCCAGATACCGACTCATTCCCGACCGGAGAAGAGGAGACGGCGCAGGAGCCGGAATCGCTCTTTGATGAGATGTTGAATGAAGGTTTCGACGAAGGCCAGCCTCCGGGCGAACCTATGGAGGAGACATTCGCAAGTCAACAGAACGGTGTTCAGACATTTTCAATCGAGGATGAGAACGGAGGTGTTGAAGAGAGCATCGCCGACGCGGTAGAAGAGGATATTGACGAGTTTTCTGACGGCACATCCGAGGTGTTGGAGCTTGAAGCGCCAAATCTCCTGATGGATGAATCTCTAGCAGAGATTGAAGAGGCCGATTTCGAGAGGGATTCTGAGGACCATATTCTTAATTTCGAAGATGAGGAAAGCGATGAGCCCCAGACGGTAGAAAATGAGATCAGCGACATTCTTCAGTCGGCAGGTCTGTTCGGCAATGGTGAGGCCGAGCCTATCAAGGCGGAGAGAGGGTTTTCCAGCATGGAAGAGGCGGGCGGGAGCGAATCCGAAGCGGATATCTTTGATGAAGTTAAATCCGAGATGGATATGTTTGAAGAGGTGAAATCTGAAATCGAAAAAACCGCGCCCCCCGAGACAATGACTGCCGACCTGGCGGAAGAGAGCGAGGTAGGGAGGATATTTGATGACATAAAGAGCGGAGCCGTTTCAGACGACAGCGGATCTCCTTCAAGCGAAACCGAATTCCAGGACGAAATAGACAAGCTGTTTGCGATGGCGGATGGGGAGGGAGACGCGTCAACGCAGGCAGTCGGAAGAGGGGTGATCGATTCAATACTGGATGATTCCAGTTTTGATACAGAGGAGCATGAAGGGGACGCAATCAACGGCAATGGCGGGTACAACAATCCGTTTGAAGAGTCGCTCCTTGGAACAGATTCCGATCCGGTGCATGACGAGGTTGATGATATCTTTTCAAGCGGGGGATTGTTCGATGATGAATCTACAGGAGCGAATGCAAAGGAGCGGGGGCTCAAGGAGGGGACAGCGTCAGTACCAATGTCCGTGCAGGATGAGATAGATGAGCTTTTTGAACGTAACCAGGAAAAGGGACAGACCTACATCATGCCTGAAAGCGCGGTTGAGGATGTGCTTGCACAGGCGGATCAAAGTTCCAAATCCGGCTTTGACGATGTCGACATCGACGCTATATTTGCCGAATCGAGCCAGCAGGAGTTTTCACATGGCACAGAGCCGACTGATACGGAGATAGTAAATCTGGAATATACGCCCTTGCCTGGAGAGTCCTCCCCAATGGATGAATTTGCTGGCGAGGATATTGAATCCCTCTTTTCGGAAGAAAGCGAAGTTCCAGGCAAAAAAGACTCATTGGCGGAAGTTGATTCAGAAAAAACGGAATATGGCGGAGGTGGCGTGGAGCTCTCCCTGCAGGATGAAATAAACTCTATCTTGTCAGATTCATCTTCGGATTCGGATTCGCCGCTTGAATCGCCCGAGGCGCTTAGCGAACTGGATACGATAATATTTGAAAGTACAAAGAGAGGTGATTCTGCAAAAGGGCAGTCTGATGTTGATTCACTTTTCGATGTGTCAAAAGAGAATGACAAGCCCGAGCCAGCGCCAGCAGAGTTACCCACATCTTCCGGTTCCGGCGCTCAATTCAACATAGACGCCATATTTGCCGAGGCGGCCGGCGGCGGGTCTACAGGCTCGGCAGAGCCGGAGGCTTCAAAAGGTGTTTCATCAGGCGAAGAGATAGACATAGACGCGATATTTGCCGAGGTTAAAGGTGGCGGGTCTACAGGCTCGGCAGAGCCGGAGGCTTCAAAAGGTGTTTCATCAGGCGAAGAGATAGACATAGACGCAATATTTGCCGAGGTTAAAGGTGGCGGGTCTACAGTCTCGGCAGAGCCTGAGGCATCAAAAGACGTTTCGTCAGACGAAGAGATAGACATAGACGCAATATTTGCCGAGGTTAAAGGTGGCGGGTCTACAGTCTCGGCAGAGCCTGAGGCATCAAAAGATGTTTCATCAGATGAAGAGATAGATATAGACGCAATATTTGCCGAGGTTAAAGGTGGCGGGTCGACAGGCTCGGCAGAGCCTGAGGCATCAAAAGACGTTTCGTCAGATGAAGAGATAGACATAGACGCGATATTTGCCGAGGCTCAAGGCGGCGGGTCTACAGTCTCGGCAGAGCCGGAGGCTTCAAAAGATGTTTCGTCAGACGAAGAGATAGACATAGACGCGATATTTGCCGAGGCTCAAGGCGGCGGGTCGACAGGCTCGGCAGAGCCGGAGGCTTCAAAAGATGTTTCGTCAGACGAAGAGATAGACATAGACGCGATATTTGCCGAGGCGACAGAAGGTATAGACGCAGAGCTGACAGATTCAGATACTTCCTCCAGCGTAGATCAAGGGGGACAGGCTGATATTGATGCCTTCTTTGCCGAGACAACCGGTGAAAAGAATGTAATTCCTGTTGTTGCGGATAAGGAAATTGACGTTAACCTGGGGGGACAGAACGATATAGACGCTATGTTTGCCGAGGCGGCAGGGGGGGAGACCGCTACGGTATCTGAGGCCCCTTCCGGCGACGACCTCGGCGGTCAGGATGATATTGATTCGATGTTTGCCGAAGCGGCAGGCGGGGAAACTGCTACGGTATCTGAGGCCCCTTCCGGCGACGACCTCGGCGGTCAGGATGATATTGATTCGATGTTTGCCGAGATGACAGACGGGGAACCCCCCGCGGTATCTGAGGCCCCTTCCGGCGACGACCTCGGCGGTCAGGATGATATTGATTCGATGTTTGCCGAGATGACAGACGGGGAAACCCCCGCGGTATCTGAGGCCCCTTCCGGCGACGACCTCGGCGGTCAGGATGATATTGATTCGATGTTTGCCGAGATGACAGACGGGGAACCCCCCGCGGTATCCGAGACCACATCAAGCGACGACCTTGGTGGAGATAACGATATAGACGCTATGTTTGCCGAGGCGGCAGGGGGGGAGACCGCTACGGTATCCGAGACCCCATCAAGCGACGACCTCGGCGGAGATAACAATTTAGATTCATTATTTGGCGAATCAGCCGATAACACGGAGAAGGGGGAATTGGCCTCTGGAGGTGACTCTATGAATGAAGGTATTGATGTTTCATCTGACGATGATTTGGACGCTCTTTTCGATGGAGATGCCTCGGAACCTACAGATATTTCCACTCCTGCAGAGCCGAGTTCCGCAGAGGGGACATCAAAGCAGGAAGAGGATGGGGCTGTAATAAGTCAGGATGATCTGGACGCCTTGTTTTCAGAAGAGGGTGGAGGGGACCCTGGTTCCATGGCAACTGCAGATAGTGCCGCTGATGGAGGGGAAACTGACAGCTCCGAAGTAGATTTCGGGATATCCGGCGATAAGGATCTTGATTCGCTGTTCGATGCTGAAGCCGAGACGGCAATAATAGGAGACGAGCCTTCCTTTGACGCCACCCCTGCTGAAAGCGCGGGCGGAAGCAGCGAAGGGGGGATTGACACTTCAATGCTTGAGAGCGTTTCGGAATCGAATGAGCCTGATCATGAACTTGAGGAGACAAGCGTAGTCGAAACCCAGAGCGTGGATGGTGAGCAGAAAGTAGGAAAACTCGCCAAAGCAGTGCTGGGGGAGGAGGACGAGTTGGATTTTGACGAGCCGGCAGAAAAGAAAAAATTTGGCCTCATAGGGAAATTGGCAAAAGTTGCCATGGCTGCCATGCTCCTTGTAGCAGTCGGGCTTGGAACAGTAACCTACACAAAAAACCAGAATCCGCTGGCGGTAATTGAGCAGGTAAAATCAAAAGGCTTCGGAGGCCTGGGGATAGGTATGTCTGAGATCCTTTCGTTCAAAGGTTCCGCCGATGTCGAAGAGATGGAGAAAAAGAGAGAAGAGGGGAAGGAAAGCGCTTCTTCAAAAGTGGATGAATCGAAATCAGACGATCAGGTCGCTGAAGGTACCGGAGAAGCTGCAGGTGATGGAGGCGGCGACACAAGTGGGGATGGCACAAGTGTTGTGGAACAGAAAGAGTTGACCGGCGTGGTACCTGTACCTGAAAGAGGTGGAACGGTGGTAGCCGACAAGACTCCGTCGCCGGAATCGTCTCTGCCGCCTTTGGAAGAGGACGCGATAGAGACAGCCGCATTGGAGCCCGCTCCGGTAAAAGCGGCCGTAACAAAAGCGATACCACCCCCGGGCGAGCGCGGAGAGGAATTTCAGTCGGAAGTCTATGAGAGAAACACGGAGCTGAAGATAGGGGTAATCGTTCCGGTAGACTTCAACGCCGAAGCCGTGAAGGTTATGACTGCTGATGTTCTGATCACGTTCCAGAACACGTCTGAATACGATATGGCCGACACGAAAAGATATCTGTACGAGATGGCGGTAGAAGAAGAGATCGAGAAATTTTTCCTTGATAAGTTTTATGAAGATACTCTGTATGTTCAGGACAAAATCATTGCCCAGCTTAATACTAAATTTAAAAAACGGCCCGAGATGGGGAAAATTGCCGAAATAGATATCGAAAACTTCAAGCTGAAATGACGTATCGGCGCGCCCAAACCTGAATATTTCTCTTTTGCAAAGTTTTCATTTTCTTTTTTTTGTCTCCTTGTTTTATCCTTTCCGAGATGAGAATATCTATACATGGCAAAAATATTGATCGTTGATGACGACCCGAATATAGCCCTTCTCCTTGAGATGACGCTTCAGAAAAAAGCCGAGTATTCCATCGAAAAGGTGACAGACGGGCAGAAGGCGCTTGAGCGTATAAATGAAACGAAGCCGGATCTTATCCTTCTTGACATCATGATGCCGGGAATTGACGGGTATGAAGTATGCCGAAGGCTGAAGATGTCAAACGATACCAAGTATATCTCGGTCATTATCCTTTCGGCGAAGAGGGATATCCAGGACAAGATCAAGGGTATGGATATCGGGGCGGACGACTATATTGTCAAGCCTTTCAATCCCGACGAGCTTCTTACACGGGTTCAGGTGCAGTTGCGGATTCGAAAGCTGGAATCGGAAATAGTGGATAAAAAGCAGCTTGAAACGGTCCTTGCGATGTCCGTTACCCTTCAGCATGAGATCAACAATCCCCTGGCAGGGATACTGGGGAACGCTGATCTTTTAAAGGAGTGGAAGAATCTCAGCGACGAAGAGGTGGACGAATCGATCCAGGCGATCGTGAAACAGTCTGCAAGAATAAGGGACATCGTACATAAGATGTCCACGGCGACAAAGGTGGTTGAATCCACCTATCTCGGCGATACCAAGATGATAGATATTACAAGGCTTAATCCGTAGTATTAGAGCCTTTTCAATTTAATCAGGGAGTGGGGATTGCTACTTCAGCAGTTCCGCAACGACATGCTCCATCGCGTCAAATCCTTTAGCAGCGTCCCTTACTGCACGGATCGTCC
This sequence comes from Nitrospinota bacterium, assembly GCA_029881495.1. Taxonomy (NCBI): domain Bacteria; kingdom Pseudomonadati; phylum Nitrospinota; species Nitrospinota bacterium. The sequence goes on from JAOUMJ010000002.1 coordinate 30,963, forward strand.
CGAGCCTGTCGGCAACATAGAATGTCGCGTATGAAGCGTGACGGAATTTTTTTCGTTCAGTATTATCAATATCCGCGAAGGCGTAAAATCCGTCAGGCGTATCGCTGAAATTTATGGAGCCATATTTCTTTCTCTGTTCGTCCGACGCTGGAACCTCTATGGCGAGAGTTACAAGCCCCGATAGATGGTACTTCTTCTGAAGCTTGTAGGACCACGAAAGCATCTCTCTGCTTATTTCGACGTCACCTTTTGCGAAAAACAGGAGAATGACCTTCCCCTCCGTGTCGTCCATTGAGAGGGGAGCGGTAAGCCATTGGTTGGATATGATCTCCGGCAAAGGCTCTCCTTCCATAAGCCGGGACTGGAAAACGTTGAACTTGACCGCGATTATGAAAAACCCAACGAGCAGAAAAGATCCGATGAAGATATTGCGGCTTGTCCTTTGTATGTTCTTAAGTGCGGGTTCCATTTCTATCCGGTAAAATGCGCGGCGTTTCGCAATTCTATGCGGTGAGCAAAAATCCTATTGCCCCATCCGCCGGGAGGCATCAGAGTGTCGGCGTCTTGGCGGAAATGGAAGGGTCGCGAAGTTTCTCATAGGCCGATGCGGCTGTAAAGAGGGCAGGTTCGCCCCAATGGTTTGCCAACATCTGAACTCCCAAAGGTCTGCCGTTTTTGGATGAGAATCCGGCCGGTATAGTAATTCCCGGTATGCCGGCGAGGTTTGCGCTTACAGTGAAGATGTCGCTGAGGTACATCTCAAGCGGGTCGCTTGTTTTTTCACCGATATTGAAAGCAGGGGAAGGGGTCGTGGGGGTTAGGATGATGTCGCATTTGCCGAATGCCTTTGTGAAATCCTCCGTAATGAGCGTCCTTACCTTTTGCGCCTTGATGTAATAGGCGTCGTAATATCCGCTGGAGAGCGCATATGTTCCTACCATTATCCTTCGCTTCACTTCGGTGCCGAAGCCTTCAGTGCGGGAATTGATATACATTTCGGCAAGGTTCTCGCCGTTTTTGCTTCTGTACCCGTATTTCACGCCGTCGTATCGCGAGAGGTTGGAGCTTGCTTCCGCAGGGGCGATAACATAATAGACAGGTATGGCGTATTCAGTATGAGGGAGCGATATCTCCTCAATCCGCGCCCCTTCGCTCTCAAGCCTGGAGGCGGCCCCCTTCACGGCGGCGAGCGCTTCCGCATCGGTTCCTTCAATCAGGTACTCCTTTGGAATCCCTATCACCATCCCTTTAACACCCTTGTTCAGGCTTTCCGAATAGTCCGGGACCGGGAGGTTGACCGAGGTGGAGTCCATCGGGTCGAATCCGGCGATGGCCTGCAGGATAGTGGCCGAATCTTCAACGGTGTGAGACATAGGGCCGATCTGGTCCAGAGATGAAGCGAAAGCGACAAGGCCGAACCTGGAGACCCTTCCATATGTAGGCTTTAATCCGACAATTCCGCAAAGGGCGGCGGGCTGGCGTATGGAACCTCCGGTGTCGGAACCGAGAGAGCCGGGGCAGAATCCGGCGGCAACAGCCGCGGCTGAACCGCCGCTGGAACCGCCCGGCACCGCCTTCAAATCCCACGGATTTTTACACACTCCGAAATGCGATGTTTCGTTTGATGAACCCATGGCGAATTCGTCCATATTGGTCTTCCCAAGAAATACGGCTCCCGCCTGCTCGAGCTGTTTTATGACGAAAGCCGAGTATGGGGAGCGGAAGTTTTCGAGGATCTTCGAAGCGCAGGTAGTTACGACCCCTTCGATGTTTATGAGGTCTTTTATGGCAAGCGGAACACCGAGTAAAGGGCCTTTCTCGCCGGCGGCAATCCTTTTATCAGCCTCCTCCGCGTTTTTAAGGGCTATTTCCCTTCCAACGGTAATAAACGAGTTGATATCCCTGTCATGTTTTTCGATCCTGCCAAGGTATGCCTCGGTTATTTCCCGGGAGGTGATTTCGCGCTTTCCGAGTTTCTCCGAAAGCGACCGGATTGTCTGGTAGAAAATGTCAGCCATCAAGCAATCCCACTATTCAATTATGCGGGGGACGGAAAAATAATTCCTGTCCTTTGCGGGGGCGTTGTCCAGGGTCAGTTCGGTTTTGAAATTATTTGTATGTTCGTCCGCCCTGAACACGTTTTCCGACTGAAGCGCGTGGCTTGTGGGGGGGACGTTGCCGGTATCGAGCTTTTTCAGCATGTCGATATGCCCAAGTATCTGGGCGAGCGTCCCTGTCATTTTTTCCAGCTCGGCGTCATCGAACCTCAGGTTTGCAAGGGTCGCTACTTTCCTCACCTCATCGCCTGTCAATTTGGCCATTGTCATCTGTGGGACGCTCTCTTGGACCGCCATCGTTTCTTTCTTTTTTTCTTCTTGGTCGAGCTTGCCATTTGTCCTCCTGTTACAGTTTTTGGTAAACGGGTATCCCGTTAGCGTTGACAAGTTTAAAGTTTTTCGAAACATTGTGCAACGTTTCCGAGTGTCCCGTAAAAAAATAGCTGTTATCCCCCATTATTTTCGATATTCCATCAACGACCTTTCTTTTGGTTTCAATGCCGAAGTAGATAAGGATGTTGGCGCAGAATACGACGTCGAAGTTATCATATCCCTGAGGGTATTTGGGATTGAGCAGGTTGATCCTGTCGAACCGAACTTTGGGGAGTTTCTCCTTTTTCAGCTTGTACCAATCGGTGTGATTTTCGAAGAAATTCTCCCTGTATTCCGGCGGCATGTTTCGAAGGGAGTGTTTTGAGTAGTTTCCGGCTTCGGCCATTGCCAGAACTTCCGTATTTATATCGCTTGCGTACAGTTCAAGGGATATCCCTTTTGGGATTGCGTTTTTACGCGCAAGTATCATCGCGATGGTATATATCTCTTCACCGGAGGAGCTTGCGGCGCTCCATATCTTTACCTTGTTATTGCCGGATGTTTTTTTTACACGCAATATTTCTGGCAAAAGTATGTTTACAAGGGCGTCTATCTGCGCGACGTTTCTGAAGAACGACGTTTCATTCGTGGTTACGGCGTTTATGAAGTGTTCGATCTCGGTTTTACTACTCTTTGGGCCGTCAATAAGGGGAAGGTATTCTGTGAAACTCGAAAGTCTCAGGTCGTAAAGCCTCTCCTGAAGCCGGGCTTCAAACAGGTATTTTTTAGCGGAATCATAAAGGATGCCGCATTCCCGGTTGATGACTTTTGACATCACCGCAAGCTCTTCGTCCGTGAGTTTGATCATTTCTCCCCGATTATCACTCCTGGGTATTCCCAGACTTATTTTAAATATATCCCTCCATTATCCTCCCGGCAAATCTGGAAAACCATCGGTAAAATAAAATATTTTCAGCATCCTCCTTCAGTCTCCACGCATTATTCAGGGATGTATGGGGAAAAATAAATCAATTGAAACATTGACTGAAAACAAATGACAGGTAAAATGAAGGAATGTTTGAAAAAACCATTGAAAGGCTGGAAGAAGAGCTGATGAAGCTGAACTACCAGTTTACGGTCGAAATACCGAAAGAGCTCAATACCGCGGTTGCGCTTGGGGACCTGAGCGAAAACGCCGAGTATCACGCGGCAAAGGAAAAAAAACGGAACTGCGAGAGAAGACTGTCGATGATAAAGGGGCGCATCCGGGATCTTAAAAAGCTCGACATCTCCAAAATTTCAAAAAGCGGGGTAGGGCTCGGAAGCATAGTAACCCTCGAGGACCTCGATTCCGGCGAGGAGAAGATCTACGAACTGGCCGTGGCGGACGACGTGGACGCGGAGAACGGCAAGATTTCCATCATGGCACCGGTAGGGAAGGCTCTCCTTGGGAAACAGGTTGACGACGAGGTGGTAATAAACATCCCAGCCGGCAAAAAGGAGTATGTGGTCACAAAGCTAGTCACCATTCACGACCGTTCGGATCTGTAGTATCCCCTGGGCAGTTTCGGAATCACCACCCCGGTAAATCCATACACGCTTTGCTGTTTAGTTAAAAATGAGGATCCCGCTCCTCTCCTGGCGAAATGCCGTCAGAATAGGTGAAATAACCGCTGAAAAAGCCCCGAAAAAGATTCTGCGAAACTTACATCCGGCTGGGGCGTGCCAGTTTTTTATAAAGAAGCTCTATACCGGTTCCGTCAATTACCGATCATTTCCCTGGCGTGTTGGCGGGCGGTTTCGGTGACCTCTTTTCCTGCCTGCATACGCGCAAGCTCTTCGACACGCTCCTCGTCGCTCAATTTCACGATGGAGACGTCCGTATCGTTGTTCTTCACCGTTTTCTTTACGACGAAGTGATGGTCCGCCTGGCGCGCTATCTGGGAGAGGTGCGTGATGCAGAATATCTGGCAACTCTTGGAGAGCTTTTTCAACTTCTCCCCGACAAGGTCAGCCGTCTTCCCTCCGATGCCGCTGTCTATCTCATCGAACACCAGTACCGGGACCGGCTGTATCTTCCCGATGGCGGTTTTGAGAGCGAGCATGATGCGGGATACTTCTCCCCCGGAAGCGATCTTCACTAGCGGCCTTGGCTCCTGCCCTTCATTGGTGGATATAAGGAACTGGAAACTACCGAAACCGTGGTGGAACATCCTGGCCGGTTTTCCATCGAGAGTATAACCTTCGCCTCCATCCGATTCCGGAAGCAATACTTCCACGGCAAAGCGGGCGGAGCCCATGTTGAGACCCGCCAGCTCTTCTTCGACAGTTTTCTTGAAACCGGCGATCCCTTCGATACGTTTTTTATGCAATCCCTCGGCTTTCCGACCGAGGGCAAGTTTTTGGGAGGCTATCTCCTTTTCGAGCTTTTCGGTAACGTCGCTTGCCGTGACGATCGAATCAAGTTCTTCCCTCGTTTCGTCCAGCATCTTCAGGAGTCCGGGGAGATCCGACTTGTACTTTTTTTTCAGCCTCTCAATGAGAGCTATCCTCTCTTCGACCGTTTCCAGGCGCGCCGGGTCGTCCTCCACGTCGGTCGTGCGCGAGAGTATCTCCCTTGCGCTGTCGGAGATCTGCGCGGACATATCGGAGAAGAGAGCGGAGTATTGGCTGAAGAAGGGGTCTATCCTGCCGAGTTTTTCAATATCCTTTGCAGATTCCTCCAGGCCGGAGAGGATTGACGTTTCGGAATCGTAGAGGCGGTCGAACAGTCTCTGCCCCGCCTGTCGAAGCTCTTCGGCGTTCGCGAGCACCTTTTGTTCCTTTTCCAGCTCCCCCTCCTCGTCGATATTGAGGCCCGCCTTTTCGATCTCATTCAGTTTGAATTCGAGGAGTTCTCGTCTTTCGACGGCATTCTTCTGTCGCTCGTTGTGCTCAGCGAGTTTCTCTTCCAACTCTCTTATCTGCGTGAGGAGTTTCGAAACTTCGCCCGATTCCTTTATCAATTTCAGGTAGAGATCGAGCCAGGGGAGGTGGCTGTCCTTTTTCAGCAGGGCTTGGTGCTCATGCTGTCCGTGGATATCGACCATTTTTTCCGCGCCGTTCTTGAGCGATGCGAGGGTGATGGCATTCCCGTTTACCACGATGCGGCTTTTGCCCTCTTTTTGAAGCAAACGTCTGATTATGTATTCCCCCTCTTCGGGCTCTATTCCCTGTTCCACAAAATCGGGGATAGGGGAGAGTATCGTTTCAGCGGATATCAAGGCTTCGGCAAATCCGTCCAGGTTTTTATCCTTCAGGTTGGAGTAGTCCGCTCGCTCCCCAAGGAGAAGGTTGAGCGCGGAGAGGATCATCGATTTTCCGGCGCCTGTTTCGCCAGTCAGGATGTTGAGCCCTTCGCCGAACTCCATTTCGAGGCCGGATATGAGCCCTATGTTCTTTATCTTCAGCTTTTTAAGCATTGGTTATTTCTGTTTCGGTAGCGACACGGTTCCTCCCCCCGGTTTTGGCCAGATATAGCGCCTTGTCCGCCCTCTTTACCGTTGAATTTATGTCGTCGGACTTGGAGAGTTCGCTTACGCCGACGCTGACGGTTACCGGCACCCTCTCACCTCTGACGGTGAATTCCCAATCGTATACCACTCCCCTTATTTTATCCGCTATTTGTGCCGCCTCATCAAGCGGCATGCCGTGGCAGATTACGGCGAATTCCTCCCCGCCGTACCTGCATACTGTGCATCGCTCCGTGACCGATTTTTTCATCTTGTCCGAGACGGCGACTAGAAGCTTATCCCCGATGATATGTCCGAAGGAGTCGTTGAATTTTTTAAAGTGGTCGATATCTATAAGAACAAGCGAGCATTTATTGTCGTTGGAGACGTATTTAAGCGCTTTTTCCATCGACTCGTTGAACGACCTCCGGTTAAGAAGTTTGGTGAGGGTGTCGATCCTGGCTTCGGATTGAGATTCCTCAAGTTGCTGGTTGAGATTGTGCAGAAGTTTGTTCGAATCTTCAAGTTTGTTGAGAATGTTCTGGTTCTGTTTGTGTGTTTCGGCAGTGTCTTTCAGGAGTTGCTGGAGGAGTTCCTTAAGATCGTTGAGCGATTTTGTCTTTTCCGCCTTCTTGCTGAAGTGGCTCAGATTCTCGCCGTAATCGGAGGTGGATTCGATCCCCGCTATTACTTCCTTGATGGCTTTCAAAAGGATCTCGCCGGCCTTGCTGCTCACCGCCTCCGCTGTGGAAATTTCACCCTGCACTTTTTTGGTAAGTTCTTCGTTGAGATCCCGAACGTAGAATTTTTTGTATACCCTTTCCAGGAGGTCTGGCGTGAAATGCGTTCCGGCCTTGATAAGAGTGTCGACTTCCTTCACTATCTCGTCCTTTGCCCCCTGGAAGTAATCAAAGAACAGGCGGTAGTTGTCGGGGGTCATCTTGATCTTCTTCTCAGTTAGGAAAGGAAGGAGTTTCTTTACGGTATCGCTGGTACTTGGATATTTCCTAGCCATTTGGTTTTGACGAGCCTCCCCATCCGAGTTTGCTACGCAAGGTATCAAAATGCGTCCTTCCTGGAACCTTGACAAGCCGGGTGATCTTTTCCGAGCATGAGATAGTCAGATGGTCATGTTCCTGTATATCGATGCTCTCCTGACCGTCCAGGGTGGCGATGATCGTTTCCTGCCCTTCATGCAGGTCAACCTCTATGACGAAATTGCCGGGTACAACGAGAGGGCGGTTCGAAAGCGTGTGAGGGCAGATGGGGCATATGACAAGCGCGTCGAGGGTGGGGTAGAGGATCGGACCTCCGGCGCTAAGGGCGTACGCGGTGGAGCCGGTGGGGCTTGATATAATCAGTCCATCCGCCTTGTAATCGGTAACGTATTCCTTGTTTACGGTGATGGAGAGTTCAATCATCTTGGCGATATTTTTCCTTGAGAGCACCACGTCGTTCAAAGCGACCAGGTTGATGGAATCCTTGTCGCTCTCGACGGTCACGTTCACCATTAGCCGGTTCTCGATGTCGAAATCGCCATGTTTCAGCTTTTCCAGGGCACGCTCCATTTCTTCATAGGCGACCTCGGTGATGAATCCAAGACTTCCAAGGTTTACGCCGAGTAGAGGCACTGAATGGTTGGTCGCCATCCTTGCGGAGGCAAGGAGCGTACCATCCCCTCCAAGGATAAGGAGTACGTCTACCGAATCGAGAAGTGTGGAGTGTTCCACCCCTTTTTCCTTTACGATCTTTCCGGTTGTTCTGTCGGTCAGGATCTCCACCCCGTTTTTAGCCCCCCATTCCATGACGCGGGCAATGGCCTGAGGAGCGAGCGGACTTTTCGGTTTCACGATGATACCGATGGATTTGACAGGTTTATTTTTCATGTTTTTCAATTATCTCATTTTTAGGGGGCTAGAAGCGAAAGAATCCATTCCGCGCTTTCAGCAAACTCGTCTATTTTCACTATGTTTGATTTTACATAATCGAAGGTATTCGGTACATATTTCAGGAAAAAGGGATTTTTCCTCGATTCAGCCTGGAAGCCGAATGTGCCGAGCGCCTTGATATTGCGCTGAAGCGAGATCCTGATGAGGTTTTTTGCTATGTTGACACCCTTTACGGGATTTCCCTCCTCACTGTTCAGCTTTTCAATGTAATATGCGGCGAGCCTGTTTCGTATACCGTCATCAAGCCTGACGTAGCTGTCGAACAGAAGGGAGACGAGGTCGTACTGTGCCGGGCCCATCATGGCATCCTGAAAATCGAGGATGAAATAATTACCATCCTTGATCATGATATTGCGTGAATGATAATCCCTGTGGGAGAAAACAAGCGGCTCTTCCTCAAGCGGGGTTACAAGTTTCAGGAACCAGTCGGTCAGCTTTCTGTCTTCCTCCGGCGAGAGGTTCTTTTTCAAATGGCCGATGATGAACCACTTTTTCGCATGTTCAAGCTCATACATGTACTTTGCAGTATCGAATTTCCTGGTTGTAGCCGGATTCCCGATTGCCAGTGAGGATGTGCAGTGCACCTGCATTTTCACGAGGATATCTATTACGTTCATATAGTGTCGCGTAATTTCATCGGCGCTGGCGGATGTCAAGGCCCCTTCAAGGAGGAGGTCACCGCAGTCGTCGAGGTAGATCTCCCCTTCGGCGGGGCGTTTCCCGAAAATTTCCGGGACCGGAACGCCGCAATCGTGCAGGTACTCCCGAAGTATCAGAAAGTCGTTTTCAGCTTCGATGAAAGGGGCCGGGAGTTTCATAAGTATCATGGTTTTCGGCAAGTGGGCCGGATCGTCGAAGTTCAACCGGAAATATTCCCTCGTGGAGGCGTCGCCCTGAAGTTTTATAATGGAGCGGTTTGTAGGAATTTCCATATTTTAGCTTTTCACGCTCTCTTTATTTCTTATGAGTTTTGATATCTCTATAAAACTGTTTTTCAAGGCTCCCCGGTTGTTCAGTATGGTCTCATAACCGGCAAGTCCAGCTCTTTTCCTTTCAGGTTCGTCCTTTAGAAGCCTTTCAATTTCGGTTTCCAGCTCTTTTATGTCTGCCGTTTCGAAAGCGGCTCCAGCATCTATCAGCTGAGGGGTAATGGTTCTGAAGTTTTCCATATGCGGGCCGAACAGAACAGGGATCTTCCATGAAGAGGCCTCAAGCGGATTCTGTCCGCCGTGAGGGATGAAACTCCCTCCTATCACCGCAATATCGGTTGCGCCGTAGAGGTTTCCCAGTTCCCCTATCGTGTCGAGGAGGAGAAGTGTATCCGGCTTTTCCCTGTTCGATCGTCTCGCCGGATAGATGCCGACCGTTTTGCATATATCCGATATTTCATCCGCTCTGTTCGGGTGGCGGGGCGCGATGATTGCGAAAAGAGCGTTTATCTTTTCACGAAGCCTCAGGAAGGCCTCAAGTAGAGGGCGATCCTCGCCTGAATGAGTGCTTGAATAAATAATTACCGGGACATCCAGCGGTATCTGGAACTCCCGGCGAATCTCTTCCCTGCTGTGCACCTTCTGGAGTGACTGGTCGAATTTCATGTTTCCGCAAACTTTTACAGTTTCGGGTCTTGCCCCAAGTATGACTATCTTTTCAAGATCTTTTTGCGACTGCATCAGGAGGAGAGTAATTGAAGAGATATATGGCGCGATAAATATCCTTGCTTTCATATAGCGCGTCATCGACCTATCGGAGATCCTGCCGTTCACCAGCACGGTCGCAACACCTCTATTGCGGCATTGATGGAGGAAGTTCGGCCATATTTCCGTTTCGAAGAATATGAAAGTTGCCGGGTCGATGTGCCGAAGCGAGGCTTTCACGGCGAAGGGGAAATCGTATGGGAAGTGAATTATGTTAAGCCTGCCAGGATTTTCATCCATCTGTCTTTTGAGTTTTGAGCGGGCCAATCCCATCCCTGTGGATGTGCTTGCCGAGAAGGTTATCGTCTTGTCCTTATACTCCCTGAGGAGCGTATCTATCAGCGGTATCGATACGTTCGTTTCACCCACGGAGACGGCATGTACCCAAATCCCGCCGCCGGGCGGAGGGGGGCTTTTGATAAATCCCATCTTCTCGCGAAGACTGTCGGCACTCTCTTTCCCTATCGCAACGCGATATATGAAATATGGAAGGATAAAGGGGAGGAGTATGAGAAGAAGGAGGTTGTAGAAAAAGTGAATCATGACGGGAAGGACGAGGCCGCGGTTTCCGTCAGCCGGTTCAGTTCGTTTTCCAGCTCAAGATTATTTCTCATGAGCTCCTCCGAGTCGGCCTTGTTGTCGATGTATATCGGGCTTCCAACGGCGACGGTTATCCTTGTGAAAGGGTAGGGGAAAAGGGTCTTGTCCCAGGTTCTCAGCCTCTTTCCTTTCTCCGCTTCATACGCGATAGGTACGATAGGCAATCCGGTGAGTTTGGCCAGGAAGACCGAGCCGGGCTGTGATTTTCTCGCGGGGCCGCGCGAACCGTCCGCCACCATTGAAGCGGCGGCTCCCTGCTCGCGTTCCTTTTTGAGCCTTCGCGCCATGCCAAGGAGGGAGCTTCGAGGATTCTCGTGTGTCGACCCTCTCACGGTGAAAAATCCAAGGAGGCGCAACATGCCGTCCATGATATCTCCGTCGGAACTTGGGGAGACGAGGACGTAAAACCTCTTTCGCCATCTGAGGTGAAAAGGGACGTAAAAGAGGTGGCAATGCCACAAGGCAACGATGCAGCCGTTCTTGAGCATGAAATCGTTGTTCTCTTTCCCGATTATCCTTATCCTTTGCGTATATCCGCAAAAGAGCATCATGAGAAAAATGATGAACGGTGCGATATACCCCTGAAGGGCTCTTTTAAGCAGTCGTTTCACTTGTCGATGTTATTCCGGGCTATTTATCCGAAATTTTATCAGCAATGGTTTTGACGGCGGTTATCATGTCCATCGGGATGGGGAACAGCGTGACGGAGTTGTTCTCCGAGGCTATTTCCCTGAGAGTCTGAAGGTATCTCAGCTGTATGGAAACCGGGTGGCCTCCCATGATATCTGCCGCCTCCCGAAGTTTGTGGGATGCCTGCAGTTCACCTTCCGCGTTTATGACCTTCGCGCGCCTCTCCCTTTCGGCTTCCGCCTGCTTGGCCATCGCCCTTTTCATCTCCTGCGGGAGGTCGACATGTTTTATGGAAACAGAGGATACCTTGATACCCCAAGGGTCTGTCTGCATGTCGAGCACTTCCTGTATGCGCGAATTTATCTTCTCCATTTCGGAGAGAACTTCATCTAGTTCGGACTGTCCCATTATCGCGCGAAGGGTGGTTTGCGCCAGCTGGGAGGTGTTGTAATGGTAGTCTTCCACCTTGATGATGGCCTTTTCCGCTTCCATTACGCGGTACATGACAACCGCGTTAACCTTTATTGAGACGTTGTCCTTCGTGATGATGTCCTGCGGCGGCACGTCGAGCGCGACAATTCTCATATCGACCCTTTGCATGGTCTGGAGTACAGGGATCAGTATCTTGATACCCTTTGTATAGGTGGCAAAATACCTTCCGAGCATGAAAACCACCCCCCTTTCGTACTCCATGATTATCTTGATGGAGCTCGCAAGGAGCATCAGAACTATCAGTGCCAGGGCGTATAGGGAAATCATTTATACTTCTCCTCCAGGGTTTCTCTTCTTTTATGTATCATACTTCAATTGGCTGGCGTTAAAAAGGAGCCTTTTCCAATTGCCGAAATCGGGACTATTCTATCTTTTTCTGCAATACCATATTGTAAAAACCGTCGCTGTTTTCGGAAATGCCAGTAATGGAAAAATATCGGCTGAAGATGGCAATTAGCTCCTTTCTCGACGAAAATCTGTCGTAATGGCCGTGGTGGCAGGCGTACCCATTCTTGTAGGTTTTTCCGTTTGCGTGCCGGAATTTTCGGCTGAAACATGTGAGGATAATATACCCCCCCGGCACGAGGAGAGAAAAAAGGAAATTCAGGAATACCTTTGTATCTTTTCTGCGAATATGGTGAAAAACGCCGTAGTCTATCACCAGGCCGAAACTATTCTCCTTGACGGGGATGCGAAAGATATCTCCAAGAATATATAAAACACCCTTCCCCTTTCTTCTGCCGGCGTTTTTCAAGGCGGTCTCCTGCATGTCAATCCCGATAACCTTAAAACCGTTCTCCGAAAGGTACGAAGAGTGTCTCCCTTCGCCGCATCCGAGGTCTAGCGCAATTCTATTAGGGAGTTTTTGTGCGATCTCCTTCAGCGATTTTTGCAGGTTCCCTGACGGTTTTCCGTCAACGGACCAGGGGGTATGCCCGGTTTTATAGGCATTTTCGTAAAAATTGTTCTGACTGCGGTAAAGCTTTTCTTCCGAAAGTTTTGTCAGCCCTGCTTTTAACATCAATATCCTAACCTGAAAATATGTTGTGCTTAGTTACACTTTTCATTTTGCAATTTTGTTTCAAAGAGAGCAACCAAGTCAACCCAAACGGGTCTTTTTTAATGTAAAATGCGCCATACGAATAAAAATTTAACTGACAATGAAAACCGGGGGGGCAAGTTGCGGCATTTGAAATTCCGTAATGGAATAAACTTGGGAATGATCACAACTCCATTCGGACTGACAGTTCTTGGTGAGCGAACGGTTTTAAGGAACAGTAGCGTTCAATGCAATGTATCCACTAATGGTTTTCAAATGAATGAAGTGGATGTTGCATGGTGAATCCTTTGTTTGGCATTGGGACAGACAATGCAGAGAAGCGTTTCGAAAAAATGTTCGGCCTTGTTAAAGATATTGGCGCGCTGAATCATGTCAGAAACAGGGATCTGCGTCATGTCATGCAGGAAGCCGCCAGGCTATTTGTAGAAAATGGCATAGCTGAATTTTGCTCCATTCTTTTCTGTCCCTCCCCTGTATCCTGTTTCAACCGCGTATTTGCCGTGAGGGATCGCAACGGCGGGGTTACCACGGAAATTTTCACAGACCGCATCTCGGTTGAAGATTCCCCTTTCCTGCTGAAAATGATGGAGGATGGGGTCCCGGTGTTTATCGATTCGATCGGTGATATTGAGCGGGAAGCCAGGATCAACATGATCGTGCCGGAAGGTTACAACTCCCTCTTTAGCATACCGGTCACATCCAATTCTGATACGTTCCTGTCTCTTACTTTCGGATATTCCGAAAAAAGATCAAAACCTGAAGAAAGCGAGATGGATTTCCTTGTTCATCTGGCACACCAGATCTCTGATATCCAGGCGATACAGTATTCGGACGAGCTTTTCCAAAACTATGAAATGGAATACCGTGAGCTTTTTGAAAATTCGGCTGACGTTGTCATCAAGATTAACGCTCAAGGGGAGATCGAGGATATAAACTCGCAGTTTACCGCGGAGACTGGTCTGGACGCCGGGGACTGGATAGGAAAACCGATATCGTCACTTTTCACCGGCGTTGAAAACGCCGGGTATGAGATATTCAGGAAAAATATGGACCGCTTTTCCGGCCTTGAATGCGTGTTGAACGGCAACAGAGAACAGAAATTTTATCTCCTCTCTTCGTGGCCAAGATTCAACAGCGAGGGGAAAATGATCGGAAACTGGATAGCGGCACGTGATCTGACCGAGAGGAAAAAAAAGGAGATGGATCTCCTCAGGCTGAAAGAAAAGGCGGAGGCGGCCAACTTCTCAAAACTCTCTCTGCTGAATAACGTCTCGCACGAATTGAAAACCCCTCTGACTTCAATCATCGGTTTTGGCAAGCTGATTTCATGCAATGAAAAGATCGATACGAAGGTGAGAGAGCAGGCCGCGATAGTCGAGAAGGAGGGGAAGGATCTCCTGACCATCATTAACAGTCTGCTGGATGTGGCAAGCGCTGAAAAGGAGTGGGGAGAATTAAAACACACAAGGATACAGCTGGGAAAATTCCTTAAATTCATTGCCAACGGCGGCAAACGTGGAGTGCTTGAAATTTCCATTGATAATGATCTGCCTGAAACGATCATTGCTGACGAGAAAAAACTAATGATCGTGCTGGATCAGCTTGTGGATAATGCTTTCAAATTCTCGATGGGGAAGAAGGTATCGCTAACCGCCAGGAAATCGGAAGGCGACATTGTCTTTTCAGTAAAGGATGACGGCGTAGGGATAGAAGAGAAAAACCTGGAACGCGTTTTCGAACATTTCGTGCAGGAAGACAGCGGATTATCACGGGAGTTTGAAGGGATGGGCCTCGGCCTTCCGCTTGCCAAGACGGCGGTACTGGCGATGGGTGGGAGGATTTGGGTCGACAGCATTAAAGGGGAGGGGAGCACCTTCCATTTTGCCATTCCGTTTGTTACGGCAACTGCCGAATAGCCTTGCCGGCTATCCTCTCTATTCTTCGAATCCCGATATCTGATAAGATTGTATCAGCAGAAAAGGATTGGCGTTTCGATTAGTAAAGTGATTAACAATCCCCTTTTCTGTTTAAGGGGTTTCCCTCCATGAGCAGATCGGTTTTGATTTCGTTATCATTGATAGCGGTAGCAGTGATTTGCCACGCGCTCGGCATTTATTCGGGCTGGTGGGGGATCACAAAAGCCGAATCGATATCATTTACCATCCTTGCGATAACCGCCATCTTCTGGATAAGTGAAACCGTACCGCTGTTTGTCACGAGCTTTCTGATAATTGCGTTGCAGACAGTTTGGCTCCTCCCCGCCATCAATGAAGGGGGAAAGGATATATCCGGCCAGATGTTCCTCACGCCGTTCTTTTCGGATATTATCCTGCTGTTCCTGGGGGGATTCGTCCTCTCCGCAATGCTGCACAAATTCAATCTGGACCAGCGCATAGCCAAATGGATACTGGCGCGTTCAGGGGGGGAGCCGTCCATACTCCTTCTGTCAGTTATCGTTATCTCCTCCTTTTTCTCGGCCTGGATGAGCAACACCGCGACCGCCGCCATGATGTTCGCCATTATCCTGCCGATCCTGAATGATCTGCCAAAGGGTTCCGTTTTTCCTGTCGCGCTTTCCCTCTCAATTCCCTTCGCTTGCAATCTTGGCGGACTGGCAACGCCGATAGGCACTCCGCCGAACGCCATCGCTTTAAGCTATCTTGCGAAACAGGGTGTAGAGATATCCTTTGCATTTTGGATGGTACTTGCCATACCGCTTGTACTCCTTTTAATGTTTCTCCTTTGGCGCGCGCTGATGTGGCTCTTTCCTCCGGAGGGCGAAAAGCTCTCTCTTAGCGCCATCGACGTGGAAAGGCTGTCGCCGAAACATTATTCGGTTATTGCGATATTTTCCATTACCTGCCTCGGGTGGCTTACCACCGACCTGCATGGCCTTTCCACAGGGATGGTCGGCATTTTTCCGGTCATCGCGACCTTCGGCTTCCGGCTTTTGAACACGCGCGATTTCAGAACCCTTTCATGGGATGTGCTGATAATGCTCGGCGGCGGTCTTTCGCTGGGGGTCGGATTGGAGCAGAGCGGTCTTGTGGGGGAGATCATCAAGGTAGTGCCGGACAGCATGCCTCTGTGGGGCTTGCTCGCGGTTATTGCCTTTATCGCGCTACTTATGTCCACCTTCATCAGCAATACGGCGACTGCCAATCTGCTTATCCCAGTGGCTGTATCCATTTCTTCCGGTTCGGCTCTCCACGCGCTGGTAGTTGCGATGGCGTGCAGTGGAGCAATGGCGCTCCCGGTAAGTTCGCCGCCGAATGCCATTGCCTTCGGTTCGGGAACTATCACCTCACGCCAGATGTTTCTAGCCGGAGGGCTGATAAGCCTGTTAACGCTTGCTGTCCTCTTGCTGGCGGGCGTATTCTATTGGGAGATGCTCGGCATCAAATAAACAGGGAGAAGGAAATTGGAAATTCACCGTCAAACATGCCAGAAATGCGGAAGCCGGGAGATGCGCAACCTGCTTGCGCGCGCCGTGGGGGAGAGCGACAAGGTTTTCGTGCAGTGCGTCAAGTGCGGAGAGCTTGTGGCGCGGTACACGATAGGGCAGGGTGGGTATTACCATCACGGCAAGGGCTATGAGAGCTATCTGCGGAGCCTGAACCGCGGCGGAGATTACGAAAGCACGCGCGATATGAATAACGCGTTCAATACGATCGTAGAGAGCTGTGAAAAGGAGTTTGCTGAAATACTGAAACATCTTGAGGAAAAGGAACGGAAAGGTGGCTGAATCAGGCTCGACATTTTGCGGGACTATTGGGAAGTGATATAGTGCAGGGATAGTTGCAATTGCAATTAAACAGACCAATTCGAACCGTTTGTATATCAGAGGTGAGGTGAAGCATCTTGAATTAAAACAGGCACCTACGAAAATCTAAGATACGGCATTTCCAATTTCAATTTGACCGCATAGGAGGTTATGCAGAATGGCACATCGTAATATTTCTCTCATAGCGTTTATTTTGTTATCAACTGTCATGATGTCGTTTTCGAATGTTCGCGCGGAGGAGACGGTTGGAAAAATTAAAGCCGACTTCATGAATCATCCCGTGCTGGCCGCCGAAAACTTCAGCGTGGAGATCAAGGATTTCAAGCAGGGTTTCCTGTCTCTCTATATACCGAGGCACCCAGGCAAAACAATGGACGATATGGAATCATCCTACGGGAAAAAATGGAAGGATTTGATGGAGAAGGCTGAGGCTCTCGCGCTTAAAAATCCCGAGGTAAGGGACGTAACATGGTTCGTGAAGGGAGATGGGGGTAGCGAAGACGCCATATATTACTATAAGCGACGCTATTTCACTGAATGGACAGCCCACATACATATGGGCGGAGGAGAGCTTTCATGGGCTGGTGACACGTCCTGGGATGGCGGCTCGACCAAGGAGGTGTGGGCGTCAAGTTTTGATATAGGGAAGAAAAGCTGGCCCGCTCTTCTCCACTTCAGCTCCACCGGAACAGCCGCAAGGTTTGCACTGACCGGCGGAAGCGGCGACCGATACCGCGTTCACGAAAGTTCATTCGGTTTCAGGAGATATTTCTCCTTAATGGGGATCTCGCCGTACCTTGGCGCTGGCGGAACTCTGGTGACTGTAAGCGCGGACTATTACATGAACAGCCAGAACAACAATACAAATAACGCAAATATGATCGACGATGTTACTTCTTCGAAAGGTGGATACGTCAATCTCGGAATAATGAAGAAAATGGGAAAATATTTTGAGGCCGGGATAGACGCCAAGGCAGTGCGAGGCGAAAAGGTTACGGTCGAATTGATTGAAAATGACATCAATTACAACTCGGCATCGGTATTCGTGGGATTCGGGTTTTAGCCGGATAGTATAAAACGCCTGAACGGCGGAAGCCGTTCAGGCATCGGCGACCGGTTTCATGATGAAGCGGATCCGTTTAAACGCGTTTCCTCGCTTCGAAGAGTTTAACCATGTCCAGGTAGATGTTGTATTCCCTCGTAATCCTGAATCCCGCCTTCTCTACATTCTCGCCGGTGCGGCGATTGATGTCGGGCCCCATAAGCGAAATTAGCGGAGCCATTATATCCATCATTGTTCCAAGGAGCAGGTTCGACGGCCGCACATGCTCGAACATCAGGAGCGTGCCGTCGTCCTTCATTACCCTGTGCAGTTCGCGAAGGCCTTTCACAGGATCGGGAACGGAGCAGAAGGTGCATGAGGTGACAATCGTATCGAATGATCTGTCCTTGACGCCTAGTTCCTGCACGTCGGCGTGAAGTAGTTTTACGCCCCTTCCTGTCCTCCGGATCTTTTTTCCGGCCTCTTCAAGCATTTTTTCGGAGAAGTCGACTGCGGTAAGCTCCACGTTGTCCGGTATGTACGGAAGGTCGAGGCCTGTGCCGACGGCTACAAGCATCACCCTCCCTCTGCACCTGGAGAACCACTCCTTCTTGAAGCGTCCGTATCTCTTCTCAACGCCGACGCTGAATTTGTCAAAGCCGGGGGCAGACTTGTCCCACTTCGCCGAAGCCTTTTTAACGCTGGTCATCGCTTTCCGGTCTCGCCGTTTCGCCGTGAAGCTTCGCGTCGTAAATATGGAACACGAATTGAACGACAACGGCGATAATTACACCTGTTATTGTCAGCGAGGCAAAGGGTATCTCGCCGTCTCCCTTCATCGCGGATATCATCCCGGCGACCATTCCGATTATCATCCCCGGCATGAGGATGTCGAAACTGGTAGAAACGCGGATGAACGCGACAAGGACAGGTATCTGCACAAGCATCCCTATAAACATGCCGAGAAACATCGCGATGGCGTGATGGAGAGTGGCTGGGAGTATAAGCGCTGGGGTAATGGCGGCGAGGATGCCGATGGATATGGAGGCGGTGTAATCGTATAGTCTGAAAAGTCTCAGTTCGTCAGGTTGCATCAGATTAATATAGCCACTGTTTTGATCATATGAAAGGGATTTCGGAATTGCGAAAGTGCGTCATGGAAAAGCCGGCCTGCAGGGACTACTATATGGGTGGAGGCGGACGGATGGTCGCCTTGCCGCTTTACCGCGGTGGGGAGGAAAGTCCGGACACCGCAGAGCAGGGCACTTCCTAACAGGAAGCGGGAGCGATCCCAGGGAAAGTACCACAGAAAATATACCGCCCGCCTATGGCGGGTAAGGGTGAAATGGCGAGGTAAGAGCTCACCGGGTCTGCGGCGACGCAGGCCGCATGGCAAACCCTGCCCGGTGCAAGGCCAAATAGGGGAGCGCGCCCCGCAAGGGGCAGGAGGCGGCTCGCCTTCGGCTCCCGGGTAGGCCGCACGACGTTGCCGGCAACGGCAATGCTAGAGGAATGACCGTCGCCCCGAAAGGGGTACAGAATCCGGCTTACAGTCCGCCTCCATTTATTGCTAAACGGATGAGGTTGCATTCAGAGACAGATACAGTGAAATGATATTTCCCGCGCCGGGGCAGGGGGCGGTTCGGCAGAGGATCAGCTGGCGGTCTGGAAAAGCCTGGGGGAGTAGAGGAACCTGCTACAGCTTGGGCAGGTATGTATGGCGGAGCCGGTGTTTATTTCAACGATCATCTGCGGTCTGACCGTGGTGTTGCAGACGGTGCAGATATCCTCTTTCAGTTCCGAAACCGCGATACCAGCCCTGCTTTTGAGAAGGCTGTCATATTTCTTTGCGTATGAGTTGTCGACGCGCGCGTAGATGTCATTCCTGCTTGCTATGAGCGCATCCTTTTCGGATTTCACTTCGGCGATGCGGGCGTCGTTCTCCGATTTTATCTTCGAAAACGCTTTTTCTTCTTCGGTGACTTTTTTCTTTAGTTCTTCCTGCTTTGAGGCGCTGGAGTCTACCTCTTCCATCAGTTCCAGTTGTTCGTCCTCCAACAGGCCTACGGCGGCGGTAAGGTTTTCTATCTCTTTCAGGGCGGCGGTATATTCCTGATTGGTTTTTATCTCGTGAAGTTTGGTCTTTGCCTTGGCTACGGCGGCATTTTTGTCTTCGACTTCCTTCTCCTTTTGGAGCCGTGATTTCTTTTTCGCTTCGATCTCCTTCTGGAAAGTCGCAAATTCCTCTTTGGCTTTATCCATATCCATGGAATGTGCCTTGATCTCCTCCGGGAGCGATACGAGAAGGTTGTCGATAGTTTTTATCTTGTCGTCTATTTTCTGAAGTTCTACCAGCTGTTCAAGTATGTTTACCACGCCTTGTGTCCTATAAGTAATCGTACAGTTCTTTTTCGTTGAAGAGAGTAATTCTAATATTTTTTTTCAATTTTGTCAGATTCTTTTTCAGATAGTTCCCGACAAGCGGAACCATATGCTTTTCGGTGCCGAGATGCCCGGCATCAATGACCGGAAAGCCGAGTTCGTTACACTCTACTCCGTTGTGATGTTTTACATCGCCCGTTACAAGAATATCTGCTCCTGCTTCAAGCGAGCCGGTGACAAGATCTCCTCCGCTTCCGGTGCAGACGGCGACATTTTTCACTTTTTTCGCCGGTCCGTAATGCCTTACTCCGGCAAGTGAGAGATTTTTTTTGACAGTTTCCGCAAATTGGTGCGAATCGACCGTTTTCGATACCTCTCCTATTCTGAAAATGATGCCGTCTCCGGCTACCGCGCGGATCTTTTTAAGGCCGAGGAGTTCTGCCACATACTGGTTTAGGCCGTTCGGCGCCGAGTCGAGGTTTGTGTGCATAGCGTATAGCGAGATGTTGTTTTTCAGTAGGCGGGCAAGGATGTTTCCGGTTGCGCTTTCGATATTGACGGCTTTCAGCGGAGTAAATATGAGAGGGTGATGAACGATTATCAGGTTTGCACCGGTATTTATAGCGGTATCGACGACATCGCTTGTGGCGTCCAGCGCGACGACGATACCCTTTACGGAGATGTTGCCGCTTCCTGCCAGAAGGCCGATGTTATCAAATGGTGACGCTGAAGCAGGAGGCGCAAGTTTTTCCAGAAGGGGGATGAGTGTTCTCACCTGTAGTCTCCGGGGTAATGCAGGAAAGCAGACCCCGGCATTTTCATGACCGCGGCGCGGGCGGGATATATTCCAGAGGAACCTGCCCTTCCTTGAATGATTCAAACATTGCGTTTGGATTATCCGGCGTGGCGAGCGCGCCCGTTTCAGAATCGATCCTTACGAAAACGATATTTTGCGGAGGGATGAACGGTGTCTTTGGCGCTTCGTTTACCATGTATTTCATGTAATTTAGCCAGATAGGCGCGGCGGCACGGGCGCCTGTTTCGTTCATGCCGAGGGTCTCTTCCCTGTCTTTTCCTATCCAGACGCCGCAAACCATCCCAGGAGTGTATCCAATGAACCATGCGTCGAGAAAATCGTTCGTAGTGCCGGTTTTTCCCCCGGCTGGAACTCCGATGGAGCGGACCGAAGTGGCCGTTCCTTCGGTGACCACCGACCTCATGATGCTGTTCATAAGATAGGCTACATCTTCCGGGATAACCTGTTTTGGATTTGGGGCATGTTCTTCGATAACGGTTCCGTCGGGAGCTTCTATCCTGTTTATGAAATACGGCTCGTTCCTTACCCCGCCGTTGGCAAAAACGCCGAAGACGGACACCATCTCCTGGAGGGTTACGCTGGAAGCGCCGAGCGCGAGGGAGAGATTGTCGTCCAGGTGGGATTCAATTCCGAGCTTGCGCGCCCAGTCGATGACATACGGGATGCCTATCCTGTCGAGTACCTTTATCGTAACGATGTTTCGTGAATGCGTAACCGCCTTGCGGATTGTAGTAGGGCCGAAAAATTTCTGATTGAAGTTGACCGGCTTCCAGTTCTTGAAATCGCTTATATCCTTTTCGAAGATGATCGGAGCGTCGATAACTATAGTTGCCGGCGTATATCCCTTGTTCAGGGCGGCGGAGTAGATGATCGGCTTGAACGAGGAGCCAACCTGCCGTTTTGCCTGCACGGTCCTGTTGAAGGAGCTTTTCTCGTAATCATATCCGCCTACCATTGAAAGGATCGAGCCGGTCTTGTAGTCGATGCTTAATATCGCCCCTTGAACGGTCGGCTCCTGGTCGAGGAAAAAGGCAATGGTGCCATCCTCTTCATTTTCGATGGTTCGCACTTCAATGACGTCCCCCTCATTGAGATTCAATTCGGTGGCATCGGTAACCCTCTTGGCGAAATAGCCGTCTTCCTCCGGATTTGGTGGATGCGCCCATTTGAATCCAGGTTGTTCGATCAGACGTATATAGCCGTTTATCTCGATGAGGATATACTCCTTCTCAACCCCTTTTACTATTGCTCGCAACCTTTTTCCCGGTTTGAACCAGTCGTTTTCATCCATGTTTACAAGCTGAGGATTGAGTTTCTCCCAATTTAGTTGCGGATTGTCCCTGAACTCCTTTTCAGAGTCCCACCCTGTATATCCCTGCCATACGGTTTCAGTTTCAGTCCCTTCCTCGGAATCGGTATCCGTATCGGAGTCGGTGGATTCCCCGGTCTTTATCGGGTCTATTTCGCCAGTATCCATGTTCCAGCGGCCGACAGGCCCCCGGTATCCGAGCCGTCTGTCGGTGATCTCTATTCCTCTTTCCAGCGCTTCCTGAGCCTTTTTCTGCCATGAGAGATTCAGCGTGGTTACTATTTTCAGGCCGTTATGGTAGAGGTTTTTTGTCCCATACTCGTTTTCAATATATCTGCGCACATGCTCGGCGAAGAAGGGGGCCTTGTTCAGTTGCGGTTTTTTCTCGGCCAATTCAATAAAGTCGTATTTTGCGCTCATTGCTTCGCCTGCCGATATGTATCCAAGCTCGGCCATCCGCACGATAACCAGGTTTTTCCTGTTTTCGGCAGCTTCCATATCGTTAAAAGGGGAGAAGGCGTTTGGTGATTTTGGAAGCCCGGCGAGGATGGCCATTTCCGCAAGAGAAAGCTCTTCCACCGATTTGTCGAAGTAGAGTTGCGATGCCGCCTCAACTCCATAACAGCCGTGACCGTAATAAATCTGATTTAGGTATATCTCCAGTATCTCGTTTTTAGTTAGATTCTTTTCAATCTGGAGGGAGAGGAGAACTTCCTTTATCTTTCTTTTGAAAGTGCGCTCGCGCGTGAGGTATAGGAGCTTGGCGACCTGTTGTGTGATGGTGCTTCCTCCCTGCACGATGGTGCCTGCCTTGAAATTGACGATCGCCGCTCTGGCGATACCCCACAGGTCTATGCCATGGTGATTGTAAAAGTTGTCATCCTCTATCGCGAGGCTCGCCAGCTTCATGAGTTCCGGTATTTCATCGAGCGAGCGGAGGATACGCTTTTCTATGTAATATTCCGCGATCTTTTCCTCGGTAACGTCGTATATGGTGGTTATCAGGGAAGGGGAATAGTTCTTCATCTCCTTTACGTCGGGTATTGCCGCGCTCAGCCTGAAATAGGCCAAAGTAATCATCAGCACGGCCGCGCCAGCGAAAAAAAAGCTCAGATACGCGATAACGTCCAGGAATTTATTTCTTTTTCCGCTTTTCTTTTTTGTCATTTCATTCTCTTTATCTGTTCATCTCTTAACATTTGCAGGTCTACCCATGCAAGTTTCTTCATATTCGGCGAGCGGAGCAGAAACGAAGGGTGATAGGTCGGAATAAGCGGGACGCCGTGGTAATCGTGCAGTCTACCCCGCATATTTCCGATAGATTCATCCGTTTTAAGCAGCGTCTGGGCCGCATGTGTGCCGAGGGCGCATATTATCACAGGTTTCACCGCTTTTATCTGTTCGATGAGAAAATGTTCGCATGCCGCCACTTCATCAGGCTTTGGGTCGCGGTTTCCAGGGGGACGGCATTTAAGGACGTTTGCTATGAATACCTCTTCCCTTTTAAATCCGATTGCCGCGATCATTTTCGTAAGTAGGTTCCCCGCGCGCCCCACGAACGGTTTCCCCTGTTTGTCCTCTTCCTCCCCTGGCGCCTCGCCTACGAACATTATCCTTGCCTGCGGGTTTCCGGTTCCGAAAACAACCATGTTCCTGGTTTTGTGTAGACCGCATGCTACGCACGCTTCAACTTCCGTTTGCAATGACGAGAGGTTAAATGTTCGCGGAGTTTCTGCGGAATCCACCACAGCTACGGGATTCTCACTTTGCCTTTCGACCTGCTTGGCAACCGGTGAGAGAACTGCGGTATCCCCTTGGGCCGGCTCGACATACTCTATGCCAATCGATTTCAGAAAGGAAAAATATGCAATTCCCTTTTTCAGCGCTTCTTCTTTTTCCATCTAGGGATAAGATTGTACACTTTTTTCATCCGCCTTTGCCGAGAACATAGGAATCCTTTGAACCGCTCAGCTGGGTAACCTTATCAAGAACCTTCTGGGCAAGGACTCTTTTCGGGAGTCTCCCGGTCTTTTCAAGCTCCTGTGTGCGCGATATGAATGTCAGCTCGTTGAATTCGCTGTCAAATCCGATATCGTTCCTGCTCACGTCGTTGAGGCATATAAGGTCGATATTTTTCTTCAGCATTTTTTCCCTGGCGTTTTGTATCCAGTTATCGGTCTCCGCGGCAAACCCTACTATGAATTGACCCTTCTTCCTGATCCCGATCTCCTTGAGGATGTCGGGATTTGGCGAAAGCGGGATTGTCATCTCGGCCGTTTCTTTCTTGATCTTCGAGTCGTATATCTTGGCCGGGCGGAAGTCGGCAACAGCGGCGGCCATAATTAGAATGTCGCATGAGGGGAAGAGATTTGAAACCTCGCTGAACATCTCCTCAGCCTGCCTTATGCCGATATTTTTTGTGGTTTCGGGGAGCGGTTCCGAAATGGAGCCGTGGATAAGGGTCACGTCGGCGCCACGTTCCGCGGCGGCAATGGCGATGGCTATACCCATTTTCCCCGATGACCGGTTGGATATATAGCGGACGGAATCTATCGGCTCCTCCGTTCTCCCGGCGGTAACGACGATTTTTTTCCCTTCGAGATCGTTTTCCAGCCCAAGGCCGTGTTCAACGATGGCAAGTAGTCTTTCCAGGCCGGGAAGCCTCCCTTCACCGGCTTCACCGCATGCCATATCCCCCTCATCGGGCTGGATGATCTGGCATCCTCTTCGCTTCAGTGTGAGGAGGTTTTCCTTTACCGCGCTGTTGTTGTACATCCGTGGGTTCATCGAAGGGGCGATATAGGGAGGGGTGACCAGCGCGAGTGATATTGTGGTCAGCGGGTCGTCGGCAATCCCTCCGGCAAGTTTTCCGATGATGTTTGCGGTCGCGGGGGCAATAAGAGCCATGTCGTAGTGTAGGCTCTCGGAAAGGTGCAAAAGTGGATCATCCTGATTGCTCCAATCATGAACCCAGACCTTGTTACCGGAAACGGCCTCCATGGTGAGAGGGGTCACGAATTTTTCCGCACTTCTGGTCATGACAACCCTTACGTCAATACCCTTTTTTTTCAGCATTCTGACGAAATCGGGCATTTTATATGCGGCTATCCCCCCACTGATGCCAAGAAGCACCTTCTTCCTTCTTCCCATTACTACATTGTAACCGAGGGAAATGTCGTTTCAAAATAACATCGTGTTCCTACTCTGTTTTCTTTTATGACAAAGAGAGTTTGCATGAAGATTCACAGAACCTACATGTGGGAAATGTGGAGGGGGAGGGGAGAGTTTAAGAAAATATAGTTTAGAAAAAAAGCCCCGGCAATCTGATTGCCGGGGCGAGGAATGTTTTCCTTTGTGCCTAATCTGGGAGGGGGCTTACATCATGCCGCCCATGCCCCCCATTCCACCCATACCGCCCATGCCGCCCATATCTGGAGCGCCACCGCTGGATTTCGGTTCTTCTATTTCAGTTATGAGAACTTCAGTTGTCAGCATCAGTCCAGCTATGCTGGCCGCATTCTGAATTGCCGAGCGAGTGACCTTCGCAGGATCAAGTATTCCGGCTTTGATCATGTCGACATACTGCTCGGTCTGGGCATCGAATCCGTTATCACCCTTGTCGGTCTTCACTTTTTGAATGACGACGGAGCCTTCAAGACCGGCATTTTCCGCTATCTGGCGAAGAGGCTCTTCAAGCGCGCGACGAATAATATCAACGCCAACCTGCTGGTCGCTGTTCTCCACTTCAACCTTCTTGAGGGAGTCGATACAGCGTACAAGGGCCACACCGCCCCCCGGCACGACACCTTCCTCTACGGCGGCTCTTGTCGCGTGCAGAGCGTCTTCTACGCGGGCCTTTTTCTCTTTCATCTCCGTTTCGGTTGCCGCGCCGACATTAATGACAGCAACGCCGCCAACGAGCTTTGCGAGCCTCTCCTGGAGTTTCTCGCGGTCGTAATCGGAAGTGGTCTCCTCGACCTGGGTCCTTATCTGTTTCACGCGGGCCTGGATGTCCTTGGAAGCTCCCTTCCCTTCTACGATAGTGGTGTTTTCCTTGTCGACTACCACACGTTTTGCGGAGCCGAGATCTTTAAGTTCCACATTCTCAAGCTTCACGCCGATATCCTCGGATATGACGTTGCCGCCGGTAAGGATGGCGATATCCTTGAGCATCTCTTTCCTGCGGTCGCCGAATCCGGGCGCCTTGACAGCGCAGACATTCAGTGTGCCGCGAAGCTTGTTGACCACCAGGGTGGCAAGGGCTTCACCATCGACATCCTCGGAAATCATGATGAGAGGTTTTGCCTGCTTGGCTATTTTCTCAAGGAGTGGGAGGAGGTCCTTCATGTTCGAGATCTTCTTTTCATAGATAAGTATGGCAGGATTTTCCAGAACGGCTTCCATCCTGTCGGAGTCGGTTACGAAGTAGGGGGAGAGGTAGCCTCTGTCGAACTGCATACCTTCTACAACCTCAAGCGATGTTTCCATCCCTTTCGCTTCTTCAACGGTGATTACGCCGTCTTTGCCTACTTTTTCCATCGCTTCGGAGATAAGGTCACCGATCGTTGCGTCGTTGTTTGCCGAGATAGCGCCAACCTGCGCGATCTCTTTCTTCTCTTTGGTCGGTTTTGCCATTTTCCTGAGATTAGCGACAACAACCTCAACCGCTTTGTCGATACCCCTTTTTACATCCATAGGGTTCGCGCCGGCGGTGATGTTCTTTACACCCTCGCGATAGATCGCCTGGGCAAGAACAGTGCCGGTAGTTGTGCCGTCACCAGCGACATCCGAGGTCTTGCTTGCGACTTCGTTTATCATCTGCGCGCCCATGTTTTCATACGGATCTTTGAGTTCTATCTCCTTTGCGACCGTAACGCCGTCTTTTGTTACCAGCGGGGCGCCGAATTTTTTATCAATGATCACGTTTCTCCCCTTCGGCCCGAGGGTAGCCTTGACGGCATTTGCCATCTGGTTCACGCCGCTTAATATTTTGGCTCTGGCCTGTTCGCCAAAAAGTAGTTTTTTCGCTGCCATTTGTGTCTCCGTTATTTAAAAGATTGTTGTTTGTTAATAGCTGAAAACCGGTTTATGCGATAACTCCAAGGATGTCGTCTTCCCTGAGAAGGAGGTATTCCACGTCGTCATATTTGATCTCGGTACCTGCATACTTGCCGTATATCACCTTGTCGCCAACCTTGACCGACATAGGCTGAATATTGCCATCATCCTTGGTTCTGCCAGGTCCGACCGCCACAACCGAGCCTTCAACCGGTTTTTCCTTGGCTGTGTCGGGGATGATGATCCCGCTTTTTCGTACTTCTTCCTCTTTCGAGGGCTGTATAAGAACCCTGTCTCCGAGAGGTTTTATTTTGACTGCCATTAACTGTCCTCCTAAATAAAATAAGATATTTCTTGTTATGGAAAAGGCTTGCGCCCCCCTCTTCACACTTTAAAAACAAGTATATCAATGAGATATACTGCTTTAGCACTCAATATGCCAAAGTGCTAATAAGATAATAATACCCCGTTGGGAAAAAGCAAGCTCCAGGGCAGAAAAAAGTCGCTATTTTTTTCCGAAATTTTGCGAAGGCGGGGGGCGGGGAAAAGTAAATTATCAAGCGATTCATCCGGTTTTCCGATAAGTGAAAAGAGGGAAATATTTTTTAATGCAGGATTTTAATGTAAAATACCAGAGAAAGAGAACTATTTGAAAAGATGAAGAAAAACTACGATTTTGCGATACGTGAATTTGTCCGGCTATCAGACATAGCGACGATATTCCTCTCTTTTTATATCGCATATTCCATCCGGGCATCCGAAAAATTTGCTCCGCTTGTTACAAAGTATTTAGGCGCATATTTATCAAATCCGATTTCATTAAACTTTGGAGAAAACGAAGTAGAAAAGATACTTTGGCTTATTGTTCCTCTCTGGCTTTTCCTGTACTCCTTTTTCCAGACATACTCGTTTGAGAGGACAGATACGTTCTTCAAGATTTTCAGGAACCTTTCCAAGGTTCATATAGTTGGCGCTCTTGTTGTCGCGACGTTCATATTTTCAACGAATGCCTGGGAATACAGACGTTCCTTTTATGTTCTTTTCGTTCTGTTCATCTTTGGATTGTCAGCTTCTATCCGTTTCGTCATTTTAATGGGGATGAGGGTGTTCAGGGCGCATGGAAGGAATACAAATCGGGCAATCATTATAGGGAGCGGGCAGAAGGCGTTCCAGATACTTTCCGAGCTGAAGAACCACAGCTACTGGGGATTCAGGCTTGAAGGTCTCGTAACGGAAAAAAGGATAAGCGAACAGACTATGCTGGGGCAGAAGGTATTGGGCTCCATGGATGATCTCGAGATGATTTTACGCAAGATGCCTATCGACGACGTATTCCTGGCCACCGAAGAGGGGAAATTCCTCGAATTGAAGGGGCTTTTAAGAATCTGCGAAAACATCGGCGTAAACGTATATCTCATCCCGGATAAATACGATATGGAAATAGCACACTCAACAGTGGGGAATTTCGGTGATCTTGACTATATCTCCTTCTCGACCATTCAAACCAATATTGCCCAGAAAGGGGCGAAGAGAGTCATAGATCTCATTCTTTCCATGATGCTGATGCCTCTTTTTGCTGTCGCCTACGTTGTTGTCGGTATTATCATAAAGCTCGATTCCAAAGGGCCTGTTCTCTATAAATCACAAAGGGTGACCAAAAGCAGGCGGCTATTCACTTTTTACAAGTTCCGCACGATGGATGCCGGCGCGGAGGAGAAGTTCCATCTTGTTTCGCGTGAAAATCAGATGGAAGGGCCAATATCGAAGATCAAGGATGACCCGCGCGTAACCAAAGTCGGCAGGTTTTTACGAAAGTATTCCATCGACGAGTTGCCGCAGATACTCAATGTTTTAATGGGTGATATGAGCCTCGTCGGGCCTCGTCCTCCTACCGCAGAAGAGGTAGCTCATTACTCCGTTCCGCAACTCCGCAAGCTCAGCATGCACCAGGGGATGACCGGTCTTTGGCAGGTAAACGGTAGGGACAAGATAGTCCGTTTTGAGGACAGGTTGAAACTCGACCTGGAGTATATAGACAACTGGTCGCTCTGGCTCGATATAAAGATAATGCTGAAGACTCCGTTCATCATAGTCAAGGGAGCGATGTAGGAGACTCTCTCCTGCTGAATCCGTCACATGTTCTTTCTTTCCGAGGGTATCCCTCGTCAGGAATTTAGTGAAAAAACGGTGTGAGACTCCCCCTTTTAGCGGGGGAGCTGTTAGAGCGTGCCCGCGTTCTGGCGGGTAATTTCCATAGGATCGATAACGTCGGTAACGCGAATGCCGAACCGTTCATTGACCACGACAACCTCGCCTCGGGCTATCAGGAGCCCGTTAATGAATATTTCCATAGGTTCGCCTACGAGCTTGTCCAGCTCCAGCACGGCGCCGTCGTTCAGTTTCAGGACTTCGCGGATGGTGATGCTCGCCCTGCCGAGCTCGGCATTGACTACCAGCGGTATATCAAGGTATTGGGCAAGGTCGTCCTTGATCTTGGTAAGGGCTATTTTTTCTTCATCGGTTTTTTCGACAATTTGCAACGTTTCCGCGTCGGCATCATCGTCCATTATGTCTTTTTCTTTGCCCATCTTATCCTTTCTTTACTTCTTCAACATATCTCATTCGAAGTTCATAAAGGGACGTATCAAGGAGCTGTTTTTCTTCATCGGTAAGGTTGCCCTTTGTTTTCTCCTGTATTATAGCCAAAATATCGATCGATTGTTTTGCATGGTCGAGGTTTTTTGGGATATGGCCTGAAACCGGGTCCTGATACCCTCCGAGGTTCATGGCCGCGGAAGAGCTGAGTGATATGATGAAAGTGGAAAAATCTATCGGAGGGAAACTCCTCTTTGAGCGTTCCTTCTCCCCCTTATCGGCGTTTTTCGCCGCTCCCTCCTTCTTTACTTCCGAAGAACCGGCGGTTTCACGGGAAGCATCTGAGTCAGGTTCCGAAGAGCCTCTCTTGTCCTTGATAACAAAAGACTTTTTCTCTTCTTCGCTGACCATGATCTTTATCCGTCCAGATGTCCTTTGGAGAGGGTAATTGTCTTGATCTCTTCCAGTTTCTTAACCTGGATTTTCTGCTCGACGATTTCCTTGAGAGCTATGTCGAACAGCGAGAGGCCATCGGGATCTACCATCGGCTCAACACCCCCCTGAAGCTGTCGGATCCTCATAGACATTGCGTTTACAAGGAGGTAATGCTCCGGGATGACTTCTAGCGCTTTTCCATATAATTTCAGATCAAACATTTGATTTTGGTTCCTTCTCTTTTCCGGTTACTCGTTTGCGCCGAACTTGTAGGTTTCGTTTGCGCCTGTGTCGTCTTCTTCCTTCTTTTCAAATTCTTCCTGGCAATCGATGCAGAATTTCACGAAGGGTCTTGCCGCCAATCGTTTAATCTCTATCTGCTCCTCGCAGTTCTCGCAGACGCCATAGATGCCGCCATGCAGTTTTTCAAGGGCTTCGTTGATAAGCTGGAGTTCCTGGTTGATCCGGTGCCTAAGCGTCATTGACATTTCGAGCTCCGTTGCATGTTCGGCTACGTCAAGCTCGTCTCCGTGTGGAGCTTCTATCTGCGTAATTCTGTCGTCCGCATGGTTGGATTCAAGGGCTATCAGCTCTTTTTTCCTGTCTTGCAACTGCCCAAGAAGCTCTTTGTATTCTTTACTTAACATCCAACGAATTCCCTATATTAAATTTATTGGTATTTTATTTCGCATAAACTGAACGTCATTAGATACCATACAAAACAGCGTTTAGCAATAACAATAAACAAATAACCATCTTCTGCCTAAGCGCCATTAAAAACAATAAGTTGCGCTCAAGGCCGGTCCTTTTGCCGAAAAGGGCCGAATAGATATCATTTATTTATCGGTCATTTGACCTATTTGATGAATAGCGCGGTATCTAAAGAGAAATTGAAACTTATTTGTATTTTGTGCCTCTAAAGGGGGTGTGGAAAAGGGTGAAGCATGGTAAAATTCGTTTGTTTTTGCAAGGGATAACATATTTTTGAAGAGGAAGAAGATGCTTGTAAACGTTTCTTGGGGTATTCTGGCGCTGTTTGCCGTTGTAATGACATTCGCACCGCTTGGGTATACGCCTCACCTGGTTGAAAAGTGGCAGATGTTCAAGGAAGGGACATTGAAAAAGCCGATCGATATCTTTGACGTCTTTTTTCATCTCTCCCCCTATTTTCTTATGGCGATAAAGGCATACGAGGAGTTTTTCAAGGAGTAACCGCCGCCTACCGCTCTATCTTTTTTTGCCACTCCTCCATTCACGATTATTTCCCGTAATCACCGCGTATTGTTTAAAATAGTCCGGATTTCGTTAATCGATGATCAAGAATGGAGGGGGACATTAAGGGCAAATTTATCGTGCTTGAAGGGCTGGACGGCTCCGGTAAAAGCACACAGGCGAAAAGGCTTGTCGAGAGGCTCAATCTCTCCGGGATAAAAGCGGTCTCGCTCAGGGAGCCAACGGATGGACAATGGGGGAGGAAGATAAGGGAGATAGCCGCAAAAGGGCGCGAAGGTATCACCCCTGAAGAGGAACTGAGCTACTTTGTGAACGACCGGCGCGAGGATGTGGAGAAGAACATCATCCCGGCGTTAAACGATGGCATGGTGGTGGTGATGGACAGGTATATCTATTCAAACATGGCGTACCAGGGGGCGCTCGGGATAGACGTAGACCATATAGCAGAGATTAACAGAGAATTTCCGAGGCCGGACCTGGTGATCTTTCTTGATTTCAAGCCTGGAGAAGGGCTTGGCAGGGTAGAGATGAGGGGAGCCGCGAACGCGGGCTTTGAAAAGAGGGAGTTTCTGGAAAAGGTCTACGAAACATATCAGCTTCCGCAGTTTGAAATTATGTCGAGGATCAGTGCGAAGGGGAGCGTCGAAGAGGTCGGCGAGAGGATATGGGGAGTTGTTGCGCCGTATCTGGAGGATTTTCAGTGAAGGACGATGACGAATTCAGGACTATCTACGAGCTGAATCCGAGCCAGATACGGGATCTGGAGCTGTTATACAGGAAAGAGTGGTGGGCCAGTACGAGGGAGTTCAAGGATATAAAAACCATGCTTGAGAACAGCGATCTGGTGATCGGGATATTGGAATCCGCAACCGGGAAGTTGGTAGCATTTACCCGCGTTCTCTCCGATTTCGTATACAAGGGGCTGATACTGGATGTGATCGTGGCGCACGATTACCGGCAAAAAAAGCTGGGACGGAGGCTGATGGATACGATCCTGAATCATCCTAAGCTGAAAGCGGTACACCGTTTCGAACTCTACTGCCTCCCGGAGATGGCTCCGTTCTATGAGAAGTGGGGTTTCGTGGAGACGAAAAAGGTTTTATTCATGGTCAGGGAATCGGTTAAGCCGG
The DNA here is from genome assembly GCA_029881495.1 of Nitrospinota bacterium. Lineage (NCBI taxonomy): Bacteria > Pseudomonadati > Nitrospinota > Nitrospinota bacterium. Next base: position 63,033 of record JAOUMJ010000002.1, read on the forward strand.
GGGAAAAAATAGACGAACTCGCATAGCGCGATGGAACGGATTTTTTTTTTACTACTCTTGCTGGTCGCTGTCCGAACCGGCTGAGGCGAGGGATTCTTCCTTCTCTCCGTCATCGCCGGCATTCACCTTCGATTCATCGATGTGCTTCTGCCGGGTGAAATCGCACTCCTTGTTGGGGCACTTCAGCTTGATCGTGTTGTTGTCTATCTTCCTCGCGAATACGAGATACTTGCTGCCGCAGACTTCGCATGGGAGATCGAAAGGTTTTTCCCAGCTTGTGAAATCGCAATCGGGATATTTGGTGCATCCGTAGAAGCTTCTCCCTTTCTTGGATTTTCTCTCCGCGATCTCGCCGATACATCCGTCCTTGGGGCATTTGATGCCGAGAGTGAACGGTTTTGTGGTTTTGCATTCGGGATAGTTCGAGCATGCGATGAATTTTCCGAATTTTCCAGACTTGATGAGAAACTCGCCGTCTCCGCAGACATGGCATTTTTCGCCTGTCTTGACAGGTTCCGCGGCCCCTTTCCCTATCTGCCTGGTGCTCTTGCACTCCGGGTATCCGGTACAGGCGAGGAACTGGCCGAAGCGACCGTATTTAATCTCCATCTCCTTGCCGCACTTATCGCACTTCTCTTCGTACTCGGTCCCTATCTTGTAGTTCTTCATCTCCTTGCCCGCCTTTTCGAGCGCGGAAACAAAAGGCGTGTAGTATTCGTTCATCAGGGATACCCAGTCTTTCCTTCCGCCTTCAACCTCGTCGAGGTTCTCCTCCATCTGCGCCGTGAAACCTATGTCCATGATGGCAGGGAAGTGGAGCACAAGCGCCTCCGTGATCAGCTTTCCGAGTTCCGTAGGCCAAAGCCTCCTCTCCTCAAGCTCCGCGTAGTCGCGGTCGATTATCGTCGACATGATTGAGGCATATGTGCTCGGACGCCCGATACCCTTATCCTCAAGCTCCTTGATAAGAGTTGCCTCGCTGTACCTCGGCGGAGGCTGTGTGAAGTGCTGGTTAGGTGTTATCTCGTTTAGCGCGAGCCTCTCCCCCTCCTCAAGGTTCGGGATAACGCTCTCATCATCCTTGTCCGTCTTGTCGTCATCCTTGTAGACTTTCAGGTAACCCTCAAACTTCACGTTCGAACCGGAGGCGCGCAACAGATGACGTCCCGCGTTGATATCCACCGAGAGGGTGTTGATGATCGCCGGGCTCATCTGGCTGGCGACAAACCTTTTCCAGATAAGATCGTAGACCTTGTACTCTTCCGGCTGGAGCATATCTTTCAGCGACGCCGGCGTCCTGAGTACCGATGTCGGCCTTATGGCTTCGTGCCCCTCTTGCGCAGATTTCTTTACCTTGAAGGTGTTTGGCGCTTCAGGAAGAAAATCCTTCCCCATTGTTTCAGTGATGTATCCTCGAACCTCTTCAAGCGCTTCCGTTGCCGTCCTGGTTGAGTCCGTTCTCATATAGGTGATAAGACCGACCCTTTCGTCGTGCCCGATGTCTTCGCCTTCATATAGCCTTTGAGCAAGCCTCATGGTCCTTGAGGCGGAGTATCTGAATCTTTGGGATGCCGCCTGCTGGAGTGTGCTGGTGATAAACGGAGCAGGAGCGTTTCGCTTTTTATCCTTGACGGTCAGCGTCGTAACGGCAAGAGCTTCTTTTTTTATTTCGTCGACTGTCTTCTGCGCGTCCGCGCCGTTATCGAGTTCGAATTTTTTACCGTCGGTGTGGAAGAGCTTTGCATCGAACTCATCCTTTCCGTTCGGTTTCAGTTTGCATGTGACGGTCCAGTACTCTCTCGGTACGAAAGCCGTAATTTCGTTCTCCCTGTCTACAAGCACCCGGAGGGCCACCGACTGCACGCGCCCCGCGGATAGACCTCTCCGCACCTTTTCCCAGAGAAGGGGGCTGAGTTTGTATCCCACTATTCTGTCAAGGGCGCGCCTTGCCTGCTGGGCCTGTACGCGGTTTACGTCGATCGTGAGCGGGTGCTCTATCGCTTCGGTGATAGCCTTCTTTGTTATCTCGTTGAACTGTATCCTGTAGATCTGTCCCTTTGTGTCTATTACGTCGTTGATGTGCTGGGCGATCGCCTCCCCTTCGCGATCAGGGTCAGGGGCAAGGTAGATGTTGTCCGCACCTTTTGCCGCCGCTTTCAGCTCCTTTATTACAGAAGCCTTCCCTTTAATGGTTACAAGCTGAAGGGCGAATCCGTTCTCAACGTCGATCCCCAGCTTGCTTTTCGGCAGATCGCGTATGTGACCGATGCTTGCCTTTACGTCGAAACCTCGCCCAAGGTATTTGCGTATTGTATTCGCCTTGGCTGGAGACTCTACGATAACGAGGTTCTTAACCTGTTTCCTTGAGGCGCTCTTTGCGCTTTTTTTCGCTGAGGTTGTCTTTTTTGCTTTCTTCTTCGCTTCTGCCATCAGGGAACTCTAGACAAAATGTTTCGGGTTAGTCAAGTCTTGATAAAAATTATCTGTTTTTTAATTGCGGGAAGAGTATTACTTCGCGGATGGTATCGTGACCCGTCAGGAGCATCGCGAGGCGGTCAATCCCTATCCCTTCGCCTGCCGTAGGGGGCATTCCATACTCCAGCGCGGTGACGAAATCTTCGTCCATTCCATGCGCTTCGTCGTCGCCGGAATCTTTCATCTTCACCTGCTCTTCGAACCGCGCGAACTGGTCGTCGGGGTCGTTAAGCTCAGTATAGGCATTCGCTATCTCTTTCGCGCCGATGAACAGCTCGAACCTCTCCACTATCTCGGGATTATCAGCTCTTTTCTGGCTGAGCGGAGAGAGTGAAAGAGGGTAGTCGTATATGAATGTCGGCTGTATCAATTTCGGCTCAACGCAGAAATCAAAAAGTTTTTCGAGGACTTTCGCGCCACGTTCCGTCTTTTCCGTCTTAACGCCATGCTCATGGAGCCACTTTTTTGCCTTCTCTATGTCCTTTACGATATCTTCCGGCACTCCGCCTACCTCGACAAGGGATTGAAAGAAGGTGTAGCGTTTATACTTCCCGCCCATTTCGATCTCGTTTCCGCCCCAGCTTACCTTTGTCGCGCCGCAAACCTCGGCTGTTATCTCGCTTAGCATCTTTTCGGTCAGGTCCATGAGGTCGTTGTAGTCGGCGTATGCCATGTAAAACTCAAGCATTGTGAACTCAGGGTTGTGCGTAGTAGAGATACCTTCATTCCTGAAGTTGCGGTTTATCTCGAATACCCTGTCAAAACCCCCGACGACCAGGCGCTTGAGGTAAAGCTCCGGCGCGACGCGGAGGAAAAGCTCCATGTCGAGCGCGTTGTGATGGGTCGTGAACGGCTTGGCGGCGGCACCTCCTGGGATAGGCTGCATCATAGGAGTTTCCACCTCCAGAAAATCCATTTTCTCAAGGAACCGCCGGATGGAGTTTATTATTTTCGCCCGCTTTACGAAGGTCTCGCGCACCTCGTCATTGACCATAAGATCGACGTATCGCTGGCGGTAGCGCGTTTCAACATCCTTCAGGCCGTGCCACTTTTCAGGTAGAGGGCGGAGCGATTTGCATAGAAGGGTGACTTTTACCGCGCGTACCGTAAGCTCCCCGGTCTTCGTTCTCATTACGGTTCCTTCCACGCCGATGATATCCCCGATATCGAGCTTCTTCACATTTTCAAAGTCGTCGCCGATGACATCGCTTCGAAGGTAAATCTGTATCTTTCCGGAGACATCCTGCAGGTGGGCGAACATCGTTTTGCCGTGTCCGCGGACCGTTCTCAGGCGTCCGGCAATGGAGGCTTCCGGTTTTTCATTTTCCAGAGTCTCGGCGTCCGTTTCGCTGTATTTTTCAAGAATGCGGGAGACGGTATTCGACGGTTTGAAACGGGTCCCGTATGGAGCCGGACCATGTTCGCGTAAAAACGCGAGCCGTTCGCGCCTGACCTTTATCTGTTCATTCTCTTCACTCAATTAAAGTCTTCTCCTTTTCAAACCGATACGTGAGGTGTAGAAGTATAACCTAATTGAAAGGTAAAAACAGGCGGTAATTGCCTATTAATAGAAGAATTCGGTTGGTGAGAATGCCGCGACAGTTCAGGCTTGTTGAAAGGGCATGGATTTAGTAATATAAAAGTGGAGAAAAAGGAGAAAATTTATGCAAAACCACGGTATCCAGACTGTTTTGCAGATGAGCCACGCGGTTGAACGGGTCCAGGCCGTTGAACAGTCTCACGCTCCTCTTGCCGCCGCTCATGCCAAGGAGGCGATGGAAAAGCAGGACGAAATGCGAAGGAATACCGTCCATGAAACAAGCGAAGCCGAAGGGGGGAAGGTACGCGATGAGGATCAGTACAAACAGAGCCATCAAAGACAGACCCCTGACCAAAAGAGAAGAGCAGCCCAAAAAAGAGAGGAAGAGGAGAGGCGGATGAGTCCGCCGGTATCTTCCGACCCAACCCACGGCAGTCTCCTGAATATCAAGGTCTGAACAACTCCCAATCAACTCCAGTTCAGACTATAATAACCGACAGACCATTTTCCTTGCGCGGTCCCTGTTATTAAAGGGGAGAAACAGATAAAGGATGCCATTTTTTTTCCGCTCTCCCGGCAAAGCAAGGGAATGCAAAGCGAGCATAGGTGCAATGTTGTTTTATTGGGTCCGGTCATCCGGGCAGTGGGGGAATGATTTTGGGGCAAGGGGGATTTGATGTTTCCGGCAGGTGATTCTCGATCTATTGGAAAAAGGTGTTTTGTTGGATAACTGGCTGATCCTTCAACTGGGCATAGACCTTCTCCTTTTTTTCCTTCTTGTAGTTCTGATATTCAAAGACAGCAAGTCCAGGGCGCCGAACGCAGAAGAGTTGCGGGAGCTGATAAACGAGCTGAAAAACTCCTATGAGAAGAGTGAGGCGCTGGCAAAGAAGATCGAGGACGAACTGAAAGACGCCAGCAACGCGATCGCTGTTCAGGATCTTGTCCGGCGGCAGAAAGCGACAGCCGCGAAGAACAATGATGAAAGGTCCGTAAGGGCGCTTGAAGAGCTGGAAGAATCACTCATTGAAAAGCCGAAGATCCCGAAATCAATAGCCGAGAAGAAGAAATATGTGAAAGCTCTGCATAACAAGGGTGTTCCGAAAAACGAAATTTCAAAAAGGCTTTCGATTTCCGTCTCGGAGGTTGATCTGATAGTAGCCATGCTCGATAGCGGAGAGTGAATTTGATAAACCTTGGCGACCTCACACCCTCGCTTCTCAAGGCGGTCCTAAAGGCTAGCCTGCCGGAGATAGAGCAGTCAATTGAAAAGAGCTTCACCAAGGGGGAGCTTGTGCAGGGGAAAGTTGTGAGGGTGCTCGGCAAGGACGGCGCTCTAGTAAAGCTGAAGAACATGGAGCTTGTAGCCAAGACCGAGAAGCCGCTTGTCGCCGGGGAATCGATCCTGGTTCGCGTCGACAAGGTGAAACCATATTTGAACGTGTCGCTCCTCCCTAACAGCACCCCGATGCAGGAGAAGGCCGCCTCGCTCCTGAGGCTTTACCTCCCCCAGGCCAAGCCGGCAGGGACTCTCCTTGCCGACCTCGTAAGAGCGGTTGCCAGGCTTCCGAGGGAAGCGCTGAAGGGGACGGGGCTTGAGGAGGTTCTGCAGAAAATCTTCAGCGCCGCGAATGTCCCCGAGAAGAGCTCGGGCTTGTTAAGCGAACTCCTCGCCCCTCTGCGTGAAAAAGGTACGCAAGGGAAGGAGAAGGGGGGGGATGAAAAAAATATCCTGAAACTGCTGGGTCTTTCGCACGAAGCCGAGATGGCTGAAGGGAAACCGACAAGGAATTTGAAGCGATCCCTGCTTATCCTCCAGAAAAACCTCGAAACGCTTTCGGTAAAAGATCCGGAATCATATAAAGAACCGCTTGCAAAGGTGCAACAGACGATAAGAAACATTGAATTAAGACAGCTGATGAACCTCGACGAGGCAAAACCGGAGAAGAGCGTCGATCTCCCTCTCTGGAACGGTCAGGAGATGTCTACGGCAAAGATATATGTGAAGAGGGATGGCGGCGAAAAAGAGGGGAAAAAGCAGGGGGGCAAAAGTGAAATTACCGTGTCGGTGATAGTGGAAATGAGCCGACTGGGGGTAGTAAGGGGAGAGGTGAAGGTGCGTCCGGGAACTGCCGGGGAGAAAGCCCCGCTTTCCGCGGCCATCTACGTTCAGGATGCCGGGAGCGCCAGGGTGATGGAGGATGAGCTGCCTACATTGAAAGATGCGCTCTCCGCTCTTGGGTATGAACCGGATCTTTCGGTAAAGGTGGCAAAAGTCTCTTTTCTAAGAGAGGACCTCGAGAGGGATATCGGGCTCCCTGTGGACAGGCTGTTAAACGTAAAGGCATAGGTATGGAAAAAGGGAAGATCAAAAAAGCGGTCGCACTTGGATTTGAGGCAGAAAAGCGAGCAGCGCCCCATGTGGTCGCTACCGGCAAAGGGGATGTTGCATCAAGAATAGTGGCGGTGGCAAAGGAGCATGGCATTCCGGTCCAGGAAGATGCCGACATGGTGGAGGTATTATCAAAACTCGACATAAACCGGGAGATACCGGTGGAGCTGTACAAGGCGATTGCGGAAATTCTCGCATATATTTATCGCGCGAACGGAGCCGTAAAAACGTAAAATTTAATTACACAATACCGGCATAACAAACTATAATACAAAGCAGAAGCAAAACAAGGATGCTAAAAGGGAAATTTTTGGAGTTTCCGGTTTGGCGATGTTGGATGGTAGTATAAAAGAATTAGGTTGTCTGTTTGCGAGGTTGTTTTGAGACTTTTAACAAGATTCGATTTTGACGGAATATGTTGTGCGGCGCTTTTGAAGGAAGTTGGCGTCGTAGACTTAGTCAAGTTTACTCATCCGAAAGATCTGCAGGACGGCATTATCGCCGTAACTGAAAACGACGTAATAGCGAACATGCCGTTTGTAAAAGGGATAGGTTTGTGGTTCGACCATCATTCCAGCGAACATGAGCGCCTCGACCTTTACGGGAAGTTTACCGGCGCGAGTGAATCCGCCCCAAGCGCGGCACGCGTTATCTACAATTATTATGACGGGGCGAACAGGCTTTCGAGATTCGACGAGATGATGAAGTACGTCGACATCGCGGATTCCGCGCAATTCACGGCGGAAGATATCCGTGAACCGAAAGGGTGGGTGCTCCTTTCCTTTCTTTGCGATCCCAGAACAGGGCTCTCTTTTTACAAGGGATTCCGCATAAATCATCACGACTTCATGATGGAGATGGTGGATATACTAAGAACAAAATCAATTGATGAAATTCTTGAGATGCCGGATGTGAAAGAGAGGACGGAGTACTACTTTGAGCAGGAGAAGGTTTTCAAGAAATTCCTGCTTGAAAATTCCAGGTCCGACGGCCCGGTTGTGATCACAGACACCCGCAACCGCCCGGAACCGCCGGTAGGGAACAGGTTCCTGGTCTATTCACTCTTTCCCGATACAAACATTTCCCTAAGGCTCATGGACGGAAAGGCAAATCAGAATGTCGTATTCTCAATGGGGCACTCCATTACAAACAGGACTTCCAAAGTAAATGTCGGGTCACTCATGCTGAAATATGGCGGAGGGGGACATGATAAGGCAGGCACTTGCCAGATCCAGCATGATGAAGTGGAGAAGGTCCTTGGCGAGATTGTAGAAATCATTAAATCTTCATAGCAGGTGTGAAATATATTTCCATCCAATATTTATCTTTCAAAACAGTAAACATTCATATTACATTCCGATACAAAGCCACATTTTGTTCATTAACTGATTATTTTTTTTAGCCATTCCAAAAGATGCCAGAAAGGCGTGGGATTTTCCTTATTAGAGGTATATAATTAATTAATAGGGGTGAAAAAGGTTTATCCATTTTTTTGATCTTGTAAAGTTTGTTGGGGAATCAAGATGACTCTGCCAGTAGTTGCGGGTGACTTGGCTTTTAATGAAAATCAGAATTACTCCGATAGGGTAGCATATGCCCAGATCTAACGACTGCATTAAAAAACACAGGGACGGCAAGCATTTAAAGTGTGCCGAATGCTCCATCCCGTATGTGGTGAATGTATACAAGGTCGAAGAGATAGACAATGTTCTTGCCTATATAAAATCGATCGTTTCGTTTAGCAAAAAATGGAAGAAGTATGCCGATAAAATTTCGGACAAGATATTTCATATTGTGCATGAAGGGGCAATGAACGCCTTCGAACACGGAATTCTGGGGATTACGAAAGACGAAAAGGTGAAAATGCTCACTGAAGACTTCGTTGCCTACCAGGAGAATTTGAAAAATAAATTATGCATGCAGGATGGAGTGATGATCTCCCTCTGTTTTAATGACGACAGGCTTCTTTTCGGGTTTCACGACAAAGGGAAAGGGTACGACACGAAAAAGATACTGAAAGAGATAGAGAACGATTTTGCCGAGGACGCGTTGAAACCTTCCGGTCGGGGATTGAAGATGCTGAAAGGGTCTGGAGTCTCTTTATCCTGGAACAGGAAGGGGAATTCATTATTCTGCACCTTGAAACACCCCGAGAATAAATTAGCGGCAAAAGCGTAACACCATTTCCTGCATACCCGGCCTGAGGAGACGGTCTTTCCCCATCACATTGTTTCCTCAGCCCCTTTAGTGAATATCTGGGTTATAATCAGCTGATGCGTTCAGTTGTTTCTTTGGCAAGATCGGAAAACTACAAAACCGACAGCGTGAGGAGTTCCCTGCGGAAAATACTTGATCCGCTTGGGGGGATGGGGAAATTCGTGAATGCCGGAGACAGGGTGCTTCTGAAGCCGAACCTCCTCACCTCCGCTCATCCCGATTCCGCCGTAACCACCCACCCTGAAGTCGTCAGAGCCGTAGCGATGGAGGTGATCGATTTTGGAGGCAAACCTTTCATAGCCGACAGTCCGGCAATAAAAGGTTTCGACAAGGTGGCCAAAAGTTCCGGCCTGAAAGATGTCGCTGATGAGTTGAATATACCTATAAAGCCGCTTGACGATTCCGTGTCGCGCACGCTGGCGAAAGATAATATCTTCAGGATGCTGGAGCTATCCCGCGACGCGCTTGAGGCGGATGTGGTTATCAACCTTCCGAAACTGAAGACACACTCGATGATGCTTATGACAATGGCTGTTAAAAATCTCTTTGGGTGCGTTGTAGGGACGCGCAAGGCGCAGTGGCACCTGAAGGCAGGGGAGAACAAGCTTTACTTTGCCAGGCTCCTCCTCGAGATATACAGGGCGATATCCCCAGCGCTCAACATAATGGACGGAATCGTAGGGATGGAGGGTGACGGTCCGGGGAGTTCCGGAACCCCTATAAAGACGAACCTTCTGGCGGCCTCCACGGACGGCATAGCTCTTGACAGAGTAATGCTTGAAGTAGCAGGGGTCGATCCAGACAGGCTATACACAAATGTAATTGCCAGGGAGATGGGGATAGGGGAGACCGACCTTGCCAGGATAAAACTGGAAGGGGATCCTCTATTTTCGTTTAAAACCCGGAAATTCAAAATGCCAAAAGGGATAGACACTCCGGCGGTGCCCACTTTTGTGATGAGGCTCGCGTCAAGGCATTTCGTATCGCGTCCGGTGGAAGATGCGAAAACTTGCACTCTTTGCGAGGAGTGTATCGAGATATGTCCCACGGGTACCATATCGAATTCTGGCGAAAGGCTCAGTTTCGATTATGATAAATGCATAAGGTGTTACTGTTGTGTCGAGGTCTGCCCTGAAGGGTCCATGAAACCCTTCGAGCCGGTTTTGTCCAGGTTGCTTGGGTAACAAAAGGAGGATTATTATGAAAGCGCGATTGATACTGTTCGTTTCAGCGGTAATTATTTCTGCGTTTGCGCTATCGGCATCCGCGCAACAGCCGCCGCCGGGCGACGGCATGCACAAGGGGATGCATGAAGGGATGCACGGCGATATGCATAAGCCTATGGATCCCGCGGCAATGGAGGAGATGCGAAAGAAAATGGCGGAAGGGCGAAAAGAGATGCACGCAATCATGCAGGATACGATTTCGCTCATCAAGGATATGGCGCAGACAGGCGATCAGAAGAAGAGAGCCGAGGCGCTTGAAAAACGGATACAGGCGCATATCGATTCGATGGAATCAATGCACATGGATCATAAAATGATGAAGGGCAAGTAGCCTTTCAGCGAGGTATCCGGACAGTGGTAATGCAGGAGGCGGCTCTTAGAAAGGAAAGATCCGAGAAGAGCATGGATTCCATTCTAAAGGCCGCCTTCAGAGTGATAGCAAGGGAATCGATATCCGGCACGAGCACCTCCAAGATTGCGGCCGAAGCAGGGGTATCGAAACCGCTCCTTCATTACCACTTCAATACGAAAGAGAAGATACTTGAGAACGTGCTCCAGCACGAAGTTCTCGAAAAGCTTCTCGAAATCCCGCTTGAGAATGCCAATAAAAATCTCTCCGCGTGGGGGGAGATTGAGGGGATATTCAAAAGACACAAGCAGGCAATAACCGGGGACCCGGACCTGCTGGTTGTTTTTTACGATTTCTGGGTGCAGGGGGTTAAGTATCCGGAAATAAGAAAGATCATTATCCAGCGTTTCGACGCTTTCAGGGGGTATGTGGGTCAGCTCGTGAGCGAAGGGATGGGGCGCGGCGAATTTACTTCGGACAAGGCGTACACGCTTCCACCCGTGCTTCTGAGCTTTCTGGAAGGGGCGTCGCTTCAGCTAATCTCGGATCCAAACGCGTTCAATTACGACCTCTATCAGTACATGGCGCTCGATATGATCTCCCACATGACGGGGCGAAAGGATGTATAGAATCAAGTCGGGATAATTATTCCAGCCTGTTTACGGCTCGCTTAGAACCTATCCGGTAGCTACTGCTATGGCAGGCTGTCTGGCGATATCTATCAGTCGGTAAGGATGTACCTGAACGGATTTACCGGAACGCCGTTTAGCAGTACCTCGTAATGAACATGTGGTCCTGTTGAACGCCCGGTGCTCCCTACCCTTGCGATCAGTTGTCCGCGCTTTACCCTGTCCCCTCGTTTCGCGAGGTTTACTGCGTTGTGGCTGTAGCGGGATATGATTCCGTACCCGTGATCGATCTCAATGGTATTTCCATAGCCGCTGTCGCGCTTCGACTCAATGACTACTCCGTTGGCTGTTGCTATGATATCTGCGTTCAGCTGGGTGGCTATATCAAGACCTTCATGAAGCTCGCGTAAACCTGTGAATGGTGAGACTCTGTATCCAAAACCGCTGGTTACCCAGCCTTTCGAAGGCCAAATGGATGGCGTTGAGGTTAGAAGCGAAGATTGGTCCTTGAAGAAGGCGTCAAGCTCGTGAAGACTGATCTCCTGTTTTGTTGCCACCTGGCCGAGGTGGTCAAGATCCTCGTTCATCTTGTTTAGAACTGATGCGCTGTACTTTCCGCTCTCTTCACTGAAGCTGGTTGCGTTCTGGTCGTTTGGTCCGCCGATTCCGAACGTATCATGGGTTTCGGTTCCCGATTCCAGAGCGGTAATTATCCTCAGTTTTTTATCGAACTTCTCCAGGCGGGCGACCTGCTTTTCGAATTCGTCGATCTTCAGTGAAAATTTCTGTATCTCCCTCTTTTGACGGAGAGCAACCTGCCTTAACTCTTCCAGCTCCCCCATTTCAAGGTTGATCGCCAACATGGTGTAGGAGAAGTAACCGAAAATGGAAGCGCCTATAAGAGCCAGCGCAAATACCCCCTTGATAACATTTCTGGGAATTGTAAACCTGAACATCTGGCCGGCAAGGTCGGCCATAAGAATTACCGTGTATTTTTCCGCCAAGAAACGCTTAAAATAAGTCTTCCTCATATTACCTTTCAAAACCCCTAAGAGATTCTAAATCAATATATTGCATCTTCTGTATCACTACTGTACAAGTATACCAAAATTCCATGTTTCGCGAACTTCAGCGAGCATTGTACCTTACTAATCAATACAATTATAGCAAAAATAAAAAAATTGCGCTAATTCTCGAGGTCGGAGGGCAAATCGCAATTTTGCCTAACTACCTCCCCTTATAGAGTCAAAAACGGGAGGGGTGGTTCCCTTTTGCGCCGGCATTTGACGTTATAAAAGAGAGGATTTCCTTTTCGAGGATTACCCAATCGTCCGCTCTCGAACGCTTCATGCTTAAATCAGTTACATACAGCTGGTGGAGGAACCTGACCAAAAGAGGGTAGGGGTACGATTTATGGGTTCCCCAATACTTTTTCAAGGGCCAGGAATTTTTCAAGCCATACTTTTTTGCGGTTTCGTCGATCGACAGGCCTTCCCTTGAGCCGTCTTTGCAGAAAAGGATGAGGCGGAATTCACGCGCAACCATCGGGAGCACCATAAGGTTGCTTTCCCCCTGGAGCTTCAGGGACTTTAGCGATTCGAGCGCTTTTTGCGCGTTGCCTCCTATAACAGAATCGGTAAGTTGCCATATGTTTTCCTTCTTGGGAAAGCTCATGCAATCTTCCAGATCGGCGAGGGAGACCTCCCGTTTATCCCCCATGTAGGTGACCAGTTTTTCAAGTTCCGGGAGAAGGTTCGTGAAGTTGGAAGAGAAGCGCTCAATCACATATCCCCTTGCCTGGGGAGAGAATGCCAGCCCTGTCTCCTTCAGCTTTTCCTCTATTATCGACGTTCGGTCCTTCTCTGCCGTTTCAAAACAGATCTCAAAGGATTTTTCCTTCAGGCTCTTCCAGAATTTCAGCCTTAGGTCGACCTTGACAGGGCGAAGCACCAGGATGACGTCAGGCGACGGCTTTTCCAGATACGCGAGGATCGCGTTCTGTTCATCTTCTGGAAGCTTGTATTCACCGCTACCACCTCCCGGCCCGGAGAGAGCGAAGTTAAAGGCATAAACCCCCCTTGTGCCGCCGAAGAAGGAGACTGTTTTTATATCAGATAAAAAAGAGTGGAATCCTGTTTCAGCAAGATCGTATGCGGTCCAGGCGACCTCCTCGCTTCCCGAAACTTTTTCCACATATCGTCTTACGATATCTATCGCCGCCTTAAGCCTGTTGTTTTCGGAACCGTGGAAAAGGTAGACGTTTGACGGTTTACCCTCTTTCAGGGATTGTTCAAGAAGTTTTTCCGGTGACGCCGCGAACTTACTGGCCAAGGGCAAGTCTGTCTATAAGGTACTTCGGGAGTTCGAACTTTTTCATTTTTTTCTGCACCTTCTCGATGTTGTATTCCACCCGTCGGTACTCGATTGATTCGGTTTTTGTGTCGTATATGATGTAGCACGGTTCAGGATTGGAATCCCGCGGCTGGCCGACGCTACCTGCGTTCACTATGTATTTCCTGTTTTTCTCTACCGTCTTGTACATGTCCTTTATCGGCAGGATGTTGATTTCATCTATAAATTCGACTATCAAGGGCTGATGGGAATGGCCTATGAAGCATACTTCCTTTTCAAGGGTATGGTAGTTCTCGTGCGCGTCCTGAAGGCTTGTCAGGTAATTCCAGTTGTCCGGCTCAAAAGGGGTGGAGTGGGCGATCTGGAAGTCATCTAGTACCTTCGACGATTCAAGCTCCTTAAGAAACTCGATATTATCTTTCGTAAGCTCCTTGATGGTCCATTCCATTGAGGCTTTGGCGTATACGTTGAAGTATGCCGGACTCATTTTGCCAGCGGCAGCGGCGTCGTGGTTCCCCCCCAGGATAACGTCCGCATTGGTTTTCAAAAGGTCGATGCATTCGTTTGGATTCGGTCCGTATCCTACAATGTCCCCAAGAAATATCCGGGAGTCGACTTTCTGCCTTTTGATATCTGCCAGGACCGCTTCAAACGCTTCAAGGTTTGAATGGATGTCCGAATAAACCGCATATCTCATACTCAGTTTTTCCTGCCTCAGTTGAGTTCTTTTTCAATACGTACTTCTACCTGAATTTTCCCTAAAATTCCATTGATAAATGAGGCCGCCTCGTCCCCCGCGTACTCCCTGGAGACCTCGATAGCCTCGTTTATTATTACCGCAGTAGGGACATCTTTGCACTCTAAAAGCTCAAATATCGCGATGCGAAGTATGTTTTTTTCCATATAGGAAAGCCTTTCGATCTTCCAGTTCCGGCTCGCCTCGTTTATGAGGTTGTCTATCCTCTCGCTGTGCATCTTTACCCCTGAAACGAGGCCAAGGGTGTACTCCTTCAGTTTTTTTGAGCCTTTGTGACTGCTCCAGAACTCGTTGAACGCAGTATCGGAGTCATCGGGATTTTCCCTGAATTCCAGTGCGTAGAGTATTTTTAAAGCGGCTTCTCTGCCCGATCTGCGAAGTCCCATTCAGAACTCTCCGTCGGGAGTAAAGAGTTTGTGCCGGCGGGAGGATGGTGTCATTGCTCTTCTGATTGGCAAAGCGGGATATTCTTTCTGGAGAGGCATCCGGTCAAGAGACGATATTTAGGCAAATCAAAGCTTATGCCTGTTCAGGCCGATCATCTCAAGGGCGGAAAGGGCGGCATCCCAGCCCCTGTTCCCTGCCTTGCTTCCGGCACGTTCGATAGCCTGCTCAAGCGTTTCAGCGGTGACAACGCCATACAGTACAGGCACCCCGGAAGAGAGCGCCACGGAAGAGACCCCCTTGGTAACCTCGGCAGAGATGAATTCGTAATGTTTGGTCGCTCCGCGGATGATGGCCCCAATGCAGATCACCGCGTCGAATTTTTTGGAATCGGCCATTTTTTTCGCGGCAAACGGGATCTCGAACGCACCCGGAACCCGGACAAGGGTGATATCGTCGTCCGAGACCCCGTGGCGGAGAAGGCAGTCGCGCGCCCCTCCGATAAGTTTTTCGTTTATAAAGTCGTTAAAACGGCTGGCAACGATCGCTATCTTGCTCCCTTTGCCTTCAAGATTCCCTTCAATAAGGTTCATTTCTCTTTCCTCTCCGATTTATAGATAATGCTGAAAGCCTGAAATTCGTTTCAGCCTTTTTTGACGTTAAAAAGATGTCCCATCTTCTGCTGTTTCGTTGTCATGTATTTCAGGTTATGTTCCCTCGGTTCGATTTCGAGCGGAACCCGTTCAACGATTTTCAATCCGTACCCTTCGAGGCCGATGATCTTCTTCGGATTGTTCGTAAGGAGTTTCATGCTGGTAATTCCGAGAGAGGCGATTATCTGTGCGCCAATTCCGTAATCCCTCAAGTCAGCCTTGAAGCCGAGTTTTGTATTGGCTTCAACCGTGTCGTCCCCTTCGTCCTGGAGCGCATACGCCCTCAATTTGTTTATCAATCCTATTCCCCGCCCCTCCTGGAAGAGGTAGATTATCGCGCCGGTCCCTGCCGAAGCTATCTGCTTCATCGCCGCATCGAGCTGTTCTCCGCAGTCGCACCGCTGAGAGTGGAATACATCCCCCGTGAGGCATTGGGAATGAACCCTTACCAGCGTGTCGGCGCCAGGTTTTATATCCCCCATCACAAGAGCGACATGGACAGAGTTGTCTATTTTGTTTTCAAAGCCGAATATTTTGAAGGTTCCGAATTTGGTTGGGAGTTCGGCCTCGCTCACTTTCTCGATGAGCGACTCCTTTTTCATCCTGTAATTGATTATGTCCTTCACAGTTACGAGTTTCAGATTGTGTTTTTCGCCGAATTTTTCAAGATCCGGCAAGCGAGCCATAGTGCCGTCATCTTTCATCACTTCGCAGATCACGGCCGCCGGGGCGAGGCCGGCTATCTTTGCCAGGTCGATCGAACCTTCGGTCTGTCCTGTCCTTACAAGGACACCCCCCTTTCTGGCGCGGAGCGGAAATACATGCCCCGGGCTTACCAGATCTTCAGGTTTTGCATCCGGGTTTACTGCCGCGAGTATAGTTCTTGCCCTGTCGGCGGCGGAGATACCTGTTGTTACTCCAACGCGCGCTTCAATGGAAACAGTGAAGGCGGTAGAGAAGGGGGATTTGTTTTTAGTAACCATAGGTTCAAGGCGCAGTGAATCGGCTTTCTCCTGGGTGAGGGCAAGACAGATAAGGCCCCTTGCGTGGGTTGCCATGAAATTAACTATCTCGGGGGTGACTTTTTCGGCGGCGCATACGATGTCACCTTCATTTTCCCTGTCCTCATCGTCAAGGAGGATTATCATATTCCCCTTGGCCAGTTCCTCAGCCGCTTCCGTTACTTTACAAAATGCCATGATTCATTATGCCTTACAGGAAACCTTTTTCAGATAAAGTTTTTAGATTCAACCCTTTATTAGCGTCAGGGTTACTTTCTCCTTTTGATATTAACAGCTTTTCCGTATATTTGGCAATCACATCACATTCAATGTTTACCGGGTCGCCCGGGTGGAGCTGTTCAAGCGAGGTGATATGAAGGGTATGCGGTATCACGGCAATAGTAATTTTCCGGCCCAGAACACGGGCCGCGGTGAGGGAAATGCCGTTGATGGAAATGGAGCCTTTATCGACAATGTATCTTTCAAGCCCGCTTGGGACCTCGAAATCCATCTCTATGTTTTCGCCGATGGTTTTTTTATCAATAAATCGTCCAACGCCGTCGACATGCCCCTGTACGAAGTGTCCCCCCAGCCTGTCTGTTGGGCGGAGCGCCTTTTCGAGGTTCACCACCGAGCCGGCTCTGTATTTTCCGGTGATCGCGCGGTCGAGCGTCTCCCTGCTTACGTCGAAGTTGCCGCTGTTTTCACCTTTCCTGGTGACGGTAAGGCAAACTCCGTCCACGGCAATTGATTCTCCCAGCTTGACGTCTTTCCAGAAAGAGCTCTCCGCTTCTATGACAAGGGTGGCGGCACCACCGGAGTGTGCCACGGATTTAACGGTTCCTTTAACTTCAATAATACCTGTAAACATTATTTCCCTACATCTCCTTCAATAAGGAGGTTATCACCGAAATCGGTCTTTTTCACGTTGAGTATTTTCAAGGCGCCTGTCATGTCGCTTTTCCTTTTGGATTGAAGAAGCGTGTACTTGTCGGATCCGCCAAGAATGATCGGCGCGTAGAATATCGCTACCCTGTCGACAAGTTCCTGTGTGAGGGCGTCGGTATAGAGTTCGCTCCCCCCTTCGAGGAGGATCGTGACTATCTCTCTTTTGGCAAGTTCCTTCATCAGCGATTTAAGGCTTACCCTGTTCTCCTTTTGCGGGAGGCGGAGGATGTCGGCGCCGCTCCCTTCAAGCTGTTTCGCCCTCGATTCTGGGGCGTCCGATGAAGTGGCAACGATGATTTTTCCGCCCAAGGAGTGGAATATCCGCGCGTCGACAGGTGTTTTCAGATTGGTGTCGACGACGATCCTTATCGGCTGTTTTCCATTTTTCTTTCTTGGCCTCACGTTCAGCTGTGGATCGTCCCTGATGATGGTGTTCAAGCCGACCATTATCGCATCGGACTGTTCACGCAAAAGGTGGACATACTCCCTGCTCTGTTCGTTTGATATCCATTTTGATTCTCCGCTGGAGGAAGCGATCCTTCCATCGAGGGAGCATGCGGCCTTCATGATTACATACGGCAGTTTTTGCGAGATGAACTTTTCAAAAGGGGCATTGAGCAGTTTTGCCTCCTTTTGCAAAAGTCCTTCAAGGACAGTTATCCCCGCCTTTTTAAGAGCGGCGATCCCTTTTCCTGAAACCAGCGGATTCGGATCCCGCATGGAAAGGACAACCTTTTTTATGCCGGCTTCAATTATCGCTTCTGTGCAAGGTCCGGTTTTTCCGGTGTGACAGCAAGGCTCAAGGTTTACATACAGCGCCGAGCCTTTGGCGTTTCCCTTTGCCTTCTTCAGTGCGACTATCTCGGCGTGGTCGGTTCCGGCCTTTTCATGGAAACCTTCGGCGATTATCTTCCCCGCCTTCACTATCACCGCTCCGACCAGGGGATTAGGGCTGGTCTTCCCCCTGGCCATTTCAGCCAGGGTCAACGCCCTCTCCATAAACTGAGACTTCATGTTGAGCCGGAAAGTCTCTTGCCGGAATTTCCTTTCCCAACTATCGCCGCCTGCGCCGCCGCAAGCCTGGCTATCGGAATGCGGTATGGCGAACAGCTGACGTAATTGATGCCGAGATTGTTGCAGAAGGTAACCGACTGTGGGTCTCCGCCGTGCTCGCCGCAGATACCGATTTTCAGGCCGGGTCTGGCCTTTCTCCCTTTCGTAAGGCCCATTTCCATCAGGCTTCCCACACCTTCCTCATCGATACTTACAAAAGGATCGTGAGGGAGGATTTTCTTGTCCACATATTCCGGCAGGAAGCTTCCCGCGTCGTCACGGCTCAGGCCAAGCGTTGTCTGGGTCAGATCGTTTGTACCGAACGAGAAGAATTCCGCGTGTTTGGCAATTTTATCGGCAACGATCGCCGCGCGCGGAAGCTCTATCATGGTCCCCACGACAACAGGGATCTTTATCTTCTTGGCCTTTTGAACTTCGGCAGCGGTATCGATGACCATCTGTCTGCAAAGTTCGATCTCCTTCTCAGTTCCAACAAGCGGAATCATGACCTCCGGCTTGGCCTTAACTCCACGCTTTAAAAGTTCCGCTGTCGCTTCGTATATCGCCTGCACCTGCATATGGTAGATGTCCATATAGGTGATTCCCAGCCGGCACCCTCGGTGCCCAAGCATGGGATTTGCCTCTGAGAGTCTTGTAATACGTTTCTCTACGTCGGCGACATGTATCTTCATATCGTGGGCAACCCCTTCGATGGCATGTCTGGTCTTGGGCAGGAACTCATGCAGTGGCGGGTCGAGAAGCCTGATGGTAACAGGCAACCCTTCCATAGCCTGCAGTATTCCGATGAAATCCTTTTTCTGCATCGGCAAAAGTTTTTTCAGCGCTTTAGCTCTCTCAGTCACGGAATCGGCGATGATCATTTCCCGGACCGCTAGTATCCTGTCCTTTGCAAAAAACATATGTTCCGTCCGGCAAAGCCCGATCCCTTTCGCGCCGAAACCGCGCGCAAGTTTTGCGTCATCAGGGGTGTCGGCGTTTGCCCTTACCTCAAGGGTTCTAAAGGTGTCGGCCCACGTCATCAGGGTTTTGAAATCGCCTGAAAGGGAGGGTGATATTACTTCCGCTTTACCGAGAATAACGCGCCCGGATGAACCATCAAGCGTGAGCCAATCCCCTCTGTGGACAGCGGTGGTTCCGACAGTGAAGGTGTCTTTATCCTCGGCTATCTTTATCTCTCCAACGCCGGATATGCAGCATTTGCCCATCCCTCGCGCCACGACGGCGGCGTGGGAGGTCATACCGCCATGAACCGTGAGTATACCTTTTGAAACCGCCATGCCGGAGAGGTCTTCCGGTGAAGTTTCGTACCTGACAAGTATCGGCGGTTCCCCCTGGTCGGCCAGCCTTCTTGCGGCGGCGGAGGAAAAGACCACTTTCCCAACAGCCGCTCCGGGCGATGCCGGAAGGCCTTTCGCTATCACTGGAAGTTTCGTTTTCGGATCGAGGGTTTTATGAAGGAGCTGTTCTATCTGAACAGGCTCCAAGCGCATGACAGCCTCTTTTTTACTTATCTTCTTTTCCTTTACGAGGTCAACGGCGATCCTTACCGCCGAGGCGGCAGTACGTTTCCCGATTCGCGCCTGCAACATGTACAGCTTTTTGTTCTGAACGGTAAATTCCAGGTCGAGCATATCCCTGTAGTGGTTTTCCAGTTTTTTCGCAAGGGTGATAAGCTCTTTTGCCGCCTCGGGAAAAACTTTTTTCATGCCGTCAATCGAAAGGGGGGTTCTAATTCCGGCGACAACATCCTCTCCCTGCGCGTTTACGAGGAACTCGCCGAAGAAGCGGTTCTCGCCGGTGGACGGATCGCGCGTAAATGCCACGCCCGTGCCTGAATCATTTCCGATGTTTCCAAACACCATCGACTGAACGTTCACGGCTGTTCCCCATGTTTCGGGGATCCCGTAAAGCTTGCGGTAGTCGCTCGCGCGCTGTGTGTTCCAGGAATTAAATACCGCGTTTATCGCCATCTCCAACTGGGAAGCGGGATTTTGCGGAAACTCTTTCCCTGTTTTGGCTTTGACTATCTTTTTATAGCTTTCGCAAAGACCGCGTAGGTCCGAATCGGTGAGGTCGGTATCGAGCTTTGCTTTTTTATGCTTTTTCAGCGCGGTTAGCTCCTTTTCGAAGTTCGAGGAGCCGACTCCCAGCACGACATTGGAGAACATCTGGATAAAGCGCCGATATGAATCGTATACAAATCTTTCGTTACCGGTAAGTTTTATCATCGACCTGATAGTTGCGTCGTTCATACCGAGATTGAGTACCGTATCCATCATCCCGGGCATGGATGCCCTCGCGCCGGACCTTACGGAAAGGAGGAGCGGTTTTTCGCCCGAGCCGAATTTCGAAGCCATGCTCTTTTCGAGGAGCGCGAGATTTTTGGAAATTTCTCCCTTGAGGCCGGGAGCCCATTTGCGTTTGTTCTTGAAATAGAAGACACATGCTTCGGTGGAAATGGTAAAACCCGGGGGAACAGGGAGGCCGAGATTGCACATCTCCGCAAGATTTGCCCCTTTCCCGCCAAGAAGATTTTTCATTCCGGCATTGCCTTGAGCCTTGCCGGGACCGAAGAAATAGACGAATTTCCTGGATGCCATCTTTAAACTCCTGCTCCTTAAGCTGAAAAAACCAACCTCGAAAAGTCAGCTATCCTCTCAAATAGAATTACAACTCGCCTGAGAAGGGATAGCCTGTTTTGCCTAATTATATCATTTTCAACCATCACCATTACGGAATCAAAAAACGCGTCAAGAGACGGTCTTATCGACGCGATCTCC
The DNA here is from genome assembly GCA_029881495.1 of Nitrospinota bacterium. Taxonomy (NCBI): domain Bacteria; kingdom Pseudomonadati; phylum Nitrospinota; species Nitrospinota bacterium. The sequence goes on from JAOUMJ010000002.1 coordinate 83,810, forward strand.
TGCAATACCGCGCTGAAGTTCTTTGCGTCGATAAGCGGCTTCAGCTTCTTTTCACACCCTATCAAGGCTTCATAGAGTCTCTTTTCGGTCTCTTCCTCGAGAAGGGATTCATCTATCTTGTGCGCCTTGTGCTTCTCAACGATGTTCGCGGCGCGCTTGAAAGTTATTGAGAGCGATTCGCTGTACTCTTCCTTTTTCATTTCGGCAAGAGCGGTCGCGCGTTTCAGGGTGTCGGGGAGGTTGGTGAAGTCCGCCTCCACCACGGCATCGACTACGTCGTAGGGGATAGCCATCCCTGAAAACTCCGATTTGAGCCTTCCTTTGAAAAAGGAGAGGATGTCGGCTCCCAACTGGCCGGGATCCTTGACGGTTCCTGGGGGGAGCGTATTCAGGGCGATCTCGGTAATGCGTTGTATAGAAAGAGTGTCGTCACCGTCGAGCAGGATCCTGATGATGCCGAGCGCGTGCCGGCGGAGAGAGAAGGGGTCCTCCGAGCCAGACGGTATCTTGCCGAGCGCGAAGAAGCCGCAAATCGTGTCTATCTTGTCTGCGAGGGCCACGCATACGGCGATATCATTCGACGGCAGGGTGTCACCTGAAAAGCGTGGTTTATAATGTTCGTCGATAGCGATGGCGATCTCCCTGTCAATACCTTCGGCCAGGGCGTATTCCCGTCCCATGATCCCCTGTAGCTCCGTGAATTCGAAAACCATGGAGGTCATAAGATCGGATTTGCAGAGCCTGGAAGCTGTTTCTACTTCTGCTTTCTTTGCGGGAGAGATTATTTCCGATATTTCTTGCGCGACCGAGGCTATTCTTGAAACCTTGTCGGCGATTGTTCCAAGGCCTTTCTGGAACGTGACGCCGGCGAGATCCCTGGAAAAATCGGAAAGCGTCTTCTTCCTGTCTTCATCGAAGAAGAATCTCGCGTCGCTTAACCTTGCGGAGAGCACCCTTTCGAAACCCCTTCTTATTACCGAGATATCCTCGCAGTCGATATTGCTGAAAGCGACGAAATGGTTTGTTATCTTTCCGGAGGGATCTTCCATGCTGAAATATTTCTGATGGTATTTCATCACTGTTATGAGGAGCTCACGCGGAAGGTCGAGGTAGCTTTTGTCGAATGTTCCGGCGACCGCCACAGGAAACTCTGTGATGTACCCGATGGTGTTTGCGAGTTCGTCGTCCTTTATGACCCTGTTGCCAGTGTCTTTTTCAACTTTTGCAAGTCCCTGAAGTATCTTTTCCTTTCTTCTTTCAGGTGAAACGATTACGGAGGCTTTTTCAAGCTCATTGAGATATGAATCGGGATTCTTTATTTCAATCCTGCCATCGTGAAGAAATCTGTGACCGAAAGTCGATCTCCCTGATGAGAGGGAGTCCAGGTTGAACTCTATGAGATTGTCTCCAAGGATCGAAATGATGGAGCGTATGGGGCGTGCGAAACGGGTATTGTAATCCCCCCAGCGCATTGTCTTCGGAAAGCCAAGAGATGTGATGATCTCAGGAAGGAGGCTTTTAAGGATATCCGAAGATGAACCGCCCCCTTCCTCTATGTCTAAATAGAGATAGTCCCCTTTCGGAGTAGGCTCTGTTTTAATATCTTTAGGATCTTTGCCGAATTTTTTCGCAAATCCAAGCGCGGCTCCTGCCGGTTTCCCGTCCTTATCGAATCCTGCCTTTGCTGGCGGACCCATTACCTTCCTTGTAACTCTCTCTTGCATTTCCGGGAGGCCCGATACGAAGAGCGCGAGGCGCCTCGGAGTGCCGACGGTTTCTATCGCGGTGAAAGGGAGATGCGCCGTCTTTAATTTTTCAGAAGCGATCTCCTTTAATTTTTCAACCGCAGGCTGGATGAATGAGGCGGGAATTTCTTCAGTTCCAATCTCGAGAAGCAGCTTTTTCATAGTCCATGATAATACATCAACACTGTCCGTCAGGCACCTTGTTTTGGAGTAATTATGCGCTTTTTTTTCTTATAGGGGGCGAAGTTTGACTTTGGGGGTATTTGAAGAGAGCGTAAGCAAAAAAAAAGGGGGGATGAAGATCATCCCCCCTTGAAGATCAACTGTACTGACCAGTTATTCTATCAGGCTCCTGTTTCCGCAGGTGAAGCCCCTGTTTTCACAGAGACCATCGTAGCCGTAGTGACAGTTAGCACAGGTTTTCGGATTCAGCGGGTGCCCCTCTTCAGCAGAGTTGATCGGGGTGCTGTCAGCCATCAGAATGGCGTTGAAAATCGGCTTTCCGTCCTTGTGGTCGGTTGTGAAAGCAACACCGAGCTTAGGAAGAAGAAGAATAGCTGTTCTTCCGTCCGGATAGTCGGTGCCTTTGTTGTCATAGATATCCTTTACAGCAGGATTGATAAGGCTCTTGTAGTGGCCTGGATCAAGCGCGCAGTATGTGTCAACGGTATCCTGGAGTATCTGGTCAAGGCCGAGCTGAAGAACGTTTGTTCCGCAGTTAGGGAACTGTCCGACAACACCTTTCTCCCAGTCTTTCCAGTATTCAACCGGACCGATTGGCTTTGCCTTTGGAGCTTCTGCGCTACCACCTTTATCACCGCCGCCCTTTGTGCAGGCAACGCTGAGAGTTAGTAACGCCACAACGGCAATACTTAATGTTAGAAACCTTTTCATTAAAAAACCCCCTTAGTTAAAAAAAAATGGAAAAATACGTAACGTTGTTAAACGGTCTGCAATAAGTTGTATATCCTCCCCTAAACAAGAAACATTTTAGTCACTCTTTTGGGCTCTGTCTATCCCCAATGCAAAAAAGAGGGAATAGCTATAGACCCTCACGTTTAGAGATGAATCTACAAAATTTCGTAACCATTTGTCAATAACATTTCGATATTTTATTAACAAAACGTTTGTATTTGCGATTGCAATATCTGGAGAAATTCAGTTAGAATGATTTTTGAAAGCGCCGGAAAATTGTTTTTTATTCAGTCCTTTATGATTGAAAAACATATACATACAGGCGAATAAAAGCTGAGAACGGCACTGGAGATTGAGGAATTGCTGGAAAATCCGGCGGGAGTGTACAGAGGCGGGAGCCTCTTGGATTTCATTCAAATTCTGAAATTTGAGAATTGACGCGTTGCATGAACAACATCGGCGTCCATTTCTGCTGATGGTATAAAAAGGAGTGGGCAATGATACACCGGGAGCATGATGATATTTTGAAAAAGTATATTGCGCCGATATTGGGCGTTTTCTCCATGTTGATATTCTCTCCGCATACAGCATTGGCGACAACGGACGGAAAGGCCCTCTACAAGAAAAACTGCGCCATGTGTCATCACATCGACAGGATAGGGCATACTGCTCCTCCGCTCTTCCCGGACTACATTTCAAAAAACAACAAACCGTCCAAGAGCAATCCGCTGAGGCTGGAAGAGGTCATAAGGGACGGATTGCCGGCGACGCAGATGCCCGGATTTGGAAAAAAGCTGTCCAATGATGAAATAAAAATGGTCGCGGAGCATATTCTCCTCCCCGCAGGCGAGGTGCATTGGAGCGCCAAGGATATTACGAAAAGCCTGAAGAAATTGAAACCTGGCAAGGGGGGAAAGGTCACGGCGCAAAAAGAGAATATTACGCTTGTTATGGAGAAAGGGAAGAACAGCCTGGCGCTTCTGGATGGAAACGATCTTTCGGAGATATCAAGATTCTATGTTGGCGATGTGCATGGCGGTCCGAAATTCTCATATAAGCTTGACAAGATATACGCCGCCGCCCGCAATGGGCTGATAACAAAATACGATATCCCTACGCTTACGACAGAATTGACCGTTCGCGCGGGGATATACCTCAGGTCGCTGGCGGTTTCATTCGACGACAGGATAATTGCCGTTGCCAACAACCTCCCGCGCAATATTGTCTTTTTCAGCGCGAAGGATATGAAACCTGTTCACACGCTGGAGACCCCCGGCAGTATCGGCGGATTCTATTCCATTGCAGGCCTCGACAAGTTCATCTGTTCTTTCCGCGACATACCCGAACTCTGGATGATAGAGAGCAAAGGTGATTTCAAGGTAAGCAAATACAAACTGCCGCAACCGTTTGAGGATTTTTCGATAAGCCCCATGGGGAATCTGATACTCGGGACTAAGAGAGGCGGCGATGAACTATATATATATGATTACAATTCATTCAAACTCCTTGCCACTATTCCAACGGACGGATTGCCGCACCTCGCTTCGGCAACCTTCTGGCAAAAAGGGGGAGAGCTGTTTGCCGGTGTGAACCATATATTGAAGCCCAAGCTGACTGTATTGTCCCTCACGAACCTAAAGGTGGTGGCTGAGGTGCCTCTTTCGTCGCCGGGATTTTTCGTGCGCACGCATTTCGCAACCGAATGGCTCTGGGTGGATACCTATGGAGAAGAGATAGTATTGGTCGCCAAGGATGATCTGAAAAAAACGAAAATATTAAAACCGCATCCTGGCAAGAATGTTTTGCACATCGAATTTACCCGGGAGGGGGAGTATGCCCTGATAACGGTTTTGGGCGAAGATGGCGAAGTTGTGGCATACAACACGAAAACGCTGGAGATAACGAAAAGACTCCCCTTTAATGATGCGATGGGGAAATATAACGCGACCAACAAGACGTATCCGCTCTATTCGATGAGCGACAGGGGCGCTGACGTGAAAGGGAAGGATGTTTATGACAAATACTGCATGGGTTGCCACCATCAGACACTTGAGGCCTTTGCTCCATCTTTTTCGGAAATAGCTTCCAAAAGAACGGCGGGCGAGATCAAGACCCATATCGCCTCCCCGAAAATAAGCGCCACCAGATTGGGTTATAATAAAAGCTCAATGAGCAAGATAAAACTATCGTCCAATGAACTTAATGACATAGTTGATTATGTATTGAGTTTCAAGGGCATTGGCGGATAGGGGGAGCGATGTTCAGGCTTACGACAAATCTTAAAAGGTTGAAGAATGGACAGCCGGTAGCTAAAAGGACCGGGCCGAGAACAGACGTGGCCCCAATGGTTATCTGGAATCTGACGCGCACCTGCAACCTCGAATGTGTGCATTGCTATGCCTCTTCAAAACAGAGGGACTACACGGGGGAAGTCACTACCGAACAGGCCTTTGACGTCCTTGAGCAATTAAAGGAAGCACGGTGCAACACGCTGGTGCTTTCCGGCGGCGAGCCTCTCTACAGGGAGGATCTTTTCAAAATTGCACAGCGTGCCAAGGAGCTTGGCTTCTACCTCGCGCTTTCCAGCAACGGAACGATGATAGAGGAGAAAGAGGCTGAATTGCTCAAAACATCCGGATTCGACTATATCGGGGTGAGCCTTGACGGAATAGGGGCTCTTCACGACAAGTTCAGAAGGATGGACGGCGCATTTGACCTTGCTTTGCGAGGGCTGAAACTCTGCAGGGACAAGGGGCTGAGGACAGGAGTGAGATTCACCCTTACTAAAATGAACCAGGCCGATCTTCCGAGGATGTTTGAACTTGTAGAAAAAAACAGGATAGACAAGATTTACATATCCCATCTTGTTTTCTCGGGCAGGGGCATTGAGAACAGCTGTGAAGCGCTTGAGCCGGAGCGGACAAGGGAAGCTGTTGCCATGGTGATTGAAAAGGCGCTCTATTATGTGGAAAACAACATTCCTATTGAGGTGGTAACAGGGAACAACGATGCTGACGCGGTTTTCTTCTTCATGGAGTACACCGCAAAAAATCCGGCGAACGGCGAGAAGCTTTTAACGATGCTGGAAAATTGGGGGGGGAACAACGCCGGGCTTGGCGTGGCGAATATTGACCCTCTGGGAGAAGTTCATCCTGACCCGCTTATGAGCGGAGTGAAGCTTGGAAACATAAAGAATGAGCGGTTTGGCAAAATATGGTATCAAAGCGAGAATCCCGTTTTAAACCGTCTTAGAGAGAGACCCCGCCCGCTTCTTGGCAGGTGCGGAAAATGCGAATGGATAAAGATATGCGGCGGTAATTCCCGCACAAGGTCCGAGCGTGCGGCCGGGGATCTGATGGCAAGTGATCCTGCATGCTACCTGACGGACGAAGAGATATTTCAGCAGGCTACAGGAATCAGCACTTCATGCAACTGTTAAGGGTCCTGGCGGCATTAATCCTGCTCGCCACTCAGCCTTTCACCGCCTCCGCGGGTGAGTGGGGCACCGGCGCCCTTATGGTGGTGATAGAGAGAGAGACCGGGTCGGTAGCTGTAATAGATTCCGCTAACGACCATAAATTCCTGGGAAGAGTTGAGGGCCTTGGCGTGCTTCACCACGCGTCCATAGTCTTTTCCCGCGACGGCAGGTATGCCTATGTCGTGAGCCGCGATTCCATTCTGAGCAAGATCGACCTTATAAATTTGAAGGTCGCCGCGCAGGTCAAGACGGGTGAAAGCGCCGTTGGTCTCGCGCTTTCGCAGGACGGCAAATTTATCGCCATAAGCAACTACAAGCCGGGGAACATTGTTATCGTTTCGGACGAGACATTCAAGATAGCAAAGACGATCAATGCTGATAAATCGAAAACGGTAGGGATGGTAGACGCACCGGACGACATGTTTATCGTCTCGCTCATGGACGCGAATGCCATTTGGATAATAGATGCCGGCAAGAAGGATTTTCCGGTCGTGAAGAAGTTTACCGATATTGGAGAGAAACCGTACGATGCTCTCCTTACCCCTGACGGAAGGTATTACATGGCAGGGCTGTTTCATTCGCCGTGGGTGACAATGATCGATCTGTGGAACCCGGAAAAAATAACAAAGATCCCGTTGCCTGTACCGAAAGGGATGGAGGACAAGCCTCCGGTTCTGAAGATACCCCATCTTGAGGGGTGGATAATGGCGGAAGACAAGCTCTTCGCTCCCGTGGTGGGGGGATCAGGTCTGGCGGTAATCGACCGGGAAACATGGACGTCCAAGCGGTTCATCGAGACCCTGGCCCATCCCATTTTCGCCATGGCACGTCCAGATATGCAGCAGATATGGACAAACTACGTCATGGGTGATTTTCACGACAAGGTTGAGGTAATCGACGTCAAGACTGAGAAAGTTATTAAAACCCTGACCCCCGGGAACAAGATATTTCATATGCACTTTACGCCGAAAGGGAGGGAGATATATATCTCTTCCAACGGCGACAACAAGGTACTCGTCTACGATACCAAGAACTTCAAGAAGATAAAGGAGATACCTGTAAAAAACCCATCAGGGGTATTTTGCAGTTCCAGACTTTCCCAGTTTGGATTGTAATATACGGTTTACCTGCAAGCCGTTCGTGTCTGTAAATGAAGAGTAAGGATTAAGTGGGAACATGTTGCTGAACAATATCAAGGAAGATTCAAAAATTCTGATAGTGGATGACATGGAGGATAACATCTATATCCTCGAAGGTATCCTCCAGGAAGCGGGATATAGATCCTTTAAAAGCACGACAGATTCGCGCAAAGTTATTTCGATATATGCTGAATACCAGCCGGATCTTGTTTTGCTCGATCTGGAAATGCCGTACTTTACCGGATTTGAAGTTATGAGAATGCTAAAGGAGGTCGAACACGACTCTTACATACCAGTCATCGTTCTCACGGCCAGGTCGGAGCGGGAGACGAGAATAAAGGCGCTGGAAGCTGGCGCGAGGGATTTCGTAGTAAAGCCGTTTGACGAAGTTGAGGTCGAGACAAGGATCAGGAATCAGCTTGAAGTGCGGCTTCTGCACAATCAGATAAAAAACCAGAATGTAATTCTGGAAGATAAGGTAAAGGAGCGCACCAGGGAGCTTGCGCATACACGTCGGGAAGTCATTTATCGCCTCGGTATCGCGGCTGAATTCAGGGATAACGAAACCGGTGATCACATTCTTCGGATGAGCAAAATGTGCGAGAAGCTGGCGCTTGGGATTGGTTTAGGGAAAGAGAGGGCAGACCTGATGTTGAACGGAAGCCCCATGCACGATATCGGGAAGATAGGGATACCCGATTCCATACTGTTGAAGCCGGGTGCGCTCAACGATGAAGAGTGGGTTGTGATGAAAAAACATACCGAAATTGGGGAGCAGATACTAAGCGGAGATACATCATCGCTTCTCACAACTGCAAGAATCATCGCCATTTCGCATCATGAGAAGTGGGACGGGACAGGCTATCCCAAGGGATTAAAGGGGGACGCGATACCTATCGAAGGGAGGATAGCGGCGATAGCTGATGTTTTCGACGCCCTTACATCCCAGCGTCCTTACAAGGAACCCTGGAGTATTGAGGACGCCGTTAAGGAGATCAACAGCAAAAGCGGAAAGCACTTCGACCCCGCGCTTATAGAAGTTTTCAACAAAATAATTCCCGAGTTTGCCGAGATAAAGGAAAAGCACAAGTAAGGCCGACCACTTTCGCTATCACAATCGCACCGGCAGGCATAGCGGTTTGCTGTTTCAAATTTCGGCGGTTTTTGGTTTCAACCCTGATAACATGTAGCGTATGAACAAGAAGTTGAGCGAACTATCGGGAATAATGCGACGCCTGCGGGAGGAGAACGGCTGTCCATGGGACAGGGAGCAGACCCACGACTCCTTGAAGTCATATCTTATCGAGGAGGCGTATGAAGTCCTGGAGGCCATCGAGTCGGGAGAGGATCACGCGCTGAAGGAAGAGCTGGGCGACCTCCTGTTTCAGGTTGTTTTCCATTCGCAAATAGCAAACGAGGGTGGTCGGTTTTCGCTGGAAGACGTTATTGAGAATGTAAGTGAAAAGATGATCCGAAGGCACCCGCATGTTTTCGGCGATGAGAAAGCGGACAACTCCGGCGAAGTGCTCAACAGGTGGGAGGACATCAAGGGGAAGGAAAAGAACAGGGAGTCGATGCTTGAAGGCATTCCAAGGTCCCTGCCATCCCTGATAAGGGCAAAAAGACTTCAAGAGCGCGCCGCCAGGGTGGGATTCGATTGGCCAAATGCTGAAAAGGTATGGGAAAAGGTCGAGGAGGAGTGGAGAGAACTGCAGGAAGCAAGGGCGTCCAACGACAAGGAGAACATTGAAGAGGAGATGGGCGATTTGATGATCGCATTGGTCAACCTCGGCCGGTTTCTGGATATTGATGGCGATACAGCGCTGGGAAAGGCGAATGAGAAATTCATCCGCCGCTTCACGGCAATTGAGCGCGAATTCAAGGAGAAAAAAATAGACATCCATAAGGCATCACTCGATGAAATGGAAGAGATATGGGTTCGCGAACGGGAGAAAGAGAAGAGTTAGCAAAATATTCTGCATCTCTTTATCTGAAGTGGAGGTTTTACATGCAGGTATTGTTGTCTGTATGGTACCATTCGCTCTTTAAAGTGGTAGCCTGGCGATTCTAAAAAAAATGCACCAAACGTAAATGTACAATTCACTAGGAATTTAAAAAACAGGAAGAGAGATGGATACAAAAGATTTAACGAATCCGATAGAAGTCGTAAAAAACATATACTGGGTTGGCGTTTCGGAAAATAGATCGGTACTTCACTGCAACCCCTATCTTCTTGTCTCCGAAGATGAGGCGATATTATTTGATCCCGGATCAATTCGCCACTTTCCGGTTGTAATGCGCAAGGTCATGGAGATAATAGACCCCGGCATAATATCGGCTCTGGTAGTGCACCATCAGGATCCCGATGTATGCGGAAGTCTGGCGGTAGTCGAGGAGGTAATAAACAGGGACGACCTGAAGATAATCGCACACACCAATACGATAAGGCTGTTGGAACATTACGGGTTCAAGTCGAGCTACTACCCAGTTGAAAAGAACGGATACAGCTATGTCATGAAGAGCGGAAGAAAGCTGGAATTCATCTTTACGAGATTTCTGCATTCGCCGGGAGCCATCGCTACTTATGATCCGAAGACCGGTACCCTCTTTACGTCGGATCTGTTTGGAGCAGTTTTTGAGAACTGGTCGATATTTCCGTCGGAAGGGTTGTGGGACGGCATGGCCGTGTGGCACCGGACATACATGCCGAGCAACAGTATATTGAAATCGTGCCTTGAAAACCTGCGCAAGCTTGACATAAACAGGATACTCCCTCAGCACGGATGCATTCTTGAGGGGGAAAATATAGCAAAGGCTTTCGACCTCCTGATGGAGCTGAAGTGCGGTATTGACCTGGACTAGGGAAGGAAGATCTGCATGCCACTAGATAAAAACGACAGGATAACGGCAGAAACAGAATTCCGCCTGGTCGCCTCGAATTACTTCTCTGAAGTAAAAGCCTCGCTTCTTCGCGAAACGATACAGAGCATAAACAAGGTGCAGGCAGAAATAAAGAGAGAGGTTGAGGCGCATAAAGTTGCCAGGGAAGAGCTGATCATCGAAAAAAACAGGGCGGAAGCGGCAACTCTGCTGAAAGACAAATTCGTTTCCCTCGTTGCTCACGATCTTCGCTCCCCTTTTACAAGCATACTTGGAATTTTAAAAATGGTTCTAAAGGATGCCGATGATCCGGTTACTGAAAAACAGAGGGAAAAGATTATGAGAGTCCTGGAGAACGGAGAGAATCTCATAAAAATAATCGAAAATATACTGGACGTATCAAAACTGAAAACAGGAGAGATCGAACCTCAGAGAGTTTTTTCAATAGTCCGCCATCTTGCCGAGAGTGTCATCAGGAAACATCTCGAAACGGCGGAACGGAAAGGGATCACTCTTTTCAACGATTTGCCACAAAATAAAAGGATTTACGTGGATCCTGTCCTCTTTGAAGAGGTGCTCTCAAACCTGGTAAACAACGCGATAAAATTTTCGAACGAAGGGTGTGTTATCCGGATATTTTCCGGCAATGAAGAAAAAACGGAGATTATCGTTTCAGATACGGGAATAGGAATACCCCCGGACCAGATTAGCAAAATTTTCAATCCGGAAATCAGGATGTCTTCAAAAGGCACCGCAGGTGAAAGCGGAACTGGTCTTGGCTTATCTTTCTGCCTCGATATCATCAAGGCGCATGACGGAAACATCAAGGTGGAATCGGTGGAAGGGGCCGGCTCAATTTTCCACATTGAGCTTCCCGATGTATTGCCGCAGGCCGTTCTCCTGGCAGTAAGAGGTGATACATATGAAGCGTATAAAGATGCGATGACCGCTCACGGAATGACCGTCGTGGATGCAGAAAAGTACAGTATCGAGGAGAATTATCACATCGCTGTAGTCGATGCAGATACCGAAAATGGTTTTGATTTCATAAGAAAGCTGAAAACAGCCCAAAAGTTCGGCAATAATCCGATTATTGTAGTTGCAACCGAAAAAAATGGCGAAGCGAAGGAGAAGGCAAGAGATTGCGGAGTGAGGACATTTTTGGAAAAGCCGGTAAGCGTAGAAGAACTATTGAAAAGAATACAGGGCACAATCCCGTAATATGGCCTCCTTGCAGAATTATCTTTGATATTGACTATAAAAGTTATTTCCATTAATCTATGCCAACTTAAATATATCAGTCTTTTTGGAAAAGTTAAGTGTCTGTAATTAAAGGGATAAAAATAACGACGGACAGGGGAAAATGGAATTCAAGATAAACCAGAGTGAGATAGAGCGTTGTCTACAGAGGGTTCAGGGATTCGTAAATCTAAAAGGGGCAAATCCTGTATTAAGTAACGTAAAGATATCCACTAAGGGAAAGAGCGGTATCAAGGCGTTCGCGACTGATTACGACATTGGCCTCAGCGGGACCTACGAGGCAACAGTGGTTAAGGAAGGGGAGGTTACCCTTCACGCCAAGCGCCTATTTGAAATTGTCCGCCAACTGCCGAATGAAGAGGTCATATTCCGTTTTTCCGGCACCGGACGCTGTGAAGTGGAGTGCGGCAAGTCCAACTTCAAGCTGGTAACTACCGATGTCTCCGAATTTCCCGAGGAACCGACCTTCCCGAAAGAACAGACAGTCAAGGTCGACCTTCAGATGCTGAAGGATATGATGGACAAGACACTGTATGCCGCCAGTCAGAACGAATCCAGAATGGCATTGAACGGCATCTATTGCCAGCTCTTCCCTAGTTCCATCAAGGTGGTAGCGACCGACGGGCATCGCCTTTCGTTCGTCACCCGGGCGGTAAGCCTGGGCATCAAGGAAAAGATATCCATGATACTCCCCAGAAAAGGGGTGGTTGAGCTGAAAAAGCTTTTTGATGAAATGGAAGATGAAGCTTCGCTCACCATCGCGCGGGTCGATAACAGGATATTCTTCAAGATCGACAAGCTGGAGTTCTTTACCAGAGAGGTGGAAGGGACATATCCAAACTACGAGCAGGTCATTCCGCAAAAGAACACGAAGAAGGCCACTATCAATGTGGAGAATGTAAAAAAGTCGATAAAGCGCGTATCAACCGTTTCGGCTGACAAGTCATACCTCATACATTTCCACTTCAAAAAAGGGAAGCTGGAGATATCATCCGAAGTATCGGAAGTCGGCGAGGCGCACGAGGAAGTCGATGTCGAGTTTTCCGCCGAACCATTAAAGCTTGGGCTGAACTCACAGTATATTCTCGAAACTTTGAGCCATATTACAAGCGAAAGCGCGGAGTTGAAGCTTGAAGGCTCCGAGGATGCCGCCCTAATAAAGCCGACAGACGACGATGATTATGTTTCCATAATCATGCCTATGCGTATCTGATCTCCGTTTCAATTCGCCTGGAATAGAGCGGAAAAGATAGCCCTGATGGGGGGAAGCCCCCCAAACGGATTTACAGTTAAAAGGGGATTTTCAATACCCTTTCTGTTGGATCTGCGAATGTTTTGATCGTGTTGATGATAGCTTCATTCTCTTCATCCCTGAACAGCGAAGTGGGGATTGCTATCTCCCCCTGGTTCGGCGTCACTATCGCAATCAAAGTATTGTCGTCCAGGAAGAATTTGTTTTCACGGAACACGACATGAGTGAAAGTATCTTCTGCCATCTTGTGGTCAAGCGCATCCTCGAATTCTTCGGTAGTCATGTTTTCGTCTTTTAGTTCGTATATGACCACTTCCAACATCCGAAGCGGTCTGAAATCTTGTTTTTTCTTCACTTTCAGACCTTCAACTGGGAAATGGATTTTTTAACGCCGTCTGCGGATTTATGAAGGAGAGCCATCTCTTCCTCATTAAGATGCATTTCTATTATCTTCTCGACTCCATTGGCGCCGATGATGCACGGAACGCCCATGAAAATGCCGTTGATGCCGTATTCCCCCTCGAGGAAAACAGGGCATGGGTGAACCCTCTTTTTATCCCTTATTATCGATTCGATGCCCTGGGCGATTGAAGCGCCGGGAGCATAGTACGCGCTTCCGGTTTTGAGGTATTTAACAATCTCGGCTCCGCCGTCGCGCGTTCGCTGTACCAAGTCTTCAATCCGATCTTTCGGGATAAGCTCGGTTATGGGGATGCCTGCTACGGACGTGTGGCTTGGTAGCGGTACCATGTCTGTACCGTGAAGGCCAAGCACCATCGCGTGTATGTCCTCGTTGCTTACGCCGAGCTCAAGCGAAATGAAATGGCGAAAACGGGCAGCATCCAGAACGCCGGCCATGCCGAGGATCCTGTTCTTTGGAAGACCGGAATATTTTTTAGCGACATATGTCATCGTATCGACAGGGTTTGAAACCACTATCATGATGCAGTTCGGAGAGTGTTTAATGATGTTTTCGGCGACGTCCTTTACGATATTCGCGTTTGTATCCCTCAGGTCTTCGCGGGTCATGCCGGGTTTTCTCGGTATCCCGGCAGTTATGACCACGACATCGGAATTAGCGGTATCCTTGTAATCGTTCGTGCCGGTAACCTTCATGTCGAAATGTTCAAGCGGAGCCGATTCCATAAGATCAAGAGCCTTGCCCTGCGGGATGCCCTCAACGATATCGTACATTACAACGTTGCCCAGCTTCTTATAGGCGCAGAGCTGGGCGGTCGTAGCCCCAACATGACCGGCGCCAACTATCGTTATTTTTTTTCTAGTGACTTCCATTTTTACTACCCCGCTAATAACATGTTTTTAGCTAATTGCCGGCAAACCGGGAGCTTTCGCCCCGGAGAATATCTCCTGTCATCGGTTTGCCGCAAAATCTTAATTTCCGAAAAATAGTTCTAAATTATCCCCTGCTCGCGTAGCCGAGTGCGCCGCCAGCTTTTACGATCTCCTTATCCCTGCCGGAAAGCCCATGGATTACCTGCATCTCCACCCCTTTGGTGTCGTTGCGCAAAACGAGACTATCGTTCGTAAGCCCTTCGATCTTGAGGGTCAGGGAGTCACCCTGGGATATCTTGTCGTAATCCGCTTCGTTCTTGAATGTCAGCGGGAGTATGCCGAAGTTAACAAGGTTTGCCCTGTGGATCCTCGCGAACGATTTTACGATAACGGCCTTGACGCCAAGGTACATGGGAGCAAGCGCCGCGTGCTCGCGGGACGAACCCTGCCCGTAGTTTTGGCCGCCAACAACGAAACCTTTTCCGGCCTGCTTTGCCCGTGCGGGGAAGGTCGGATCAACCTGCTCGAATACATACTCCGAGATCGCGGGGATGTTTGAGCGAAGCGGAAGTATCTTAGCGCCTGCCGGCATGATGTGGTCGGTAGTGATGTTATCTTCCGTTTTGAGCAGTACCGAGGCGGTGATGCTCTCTGGGAGCGGCTGTGCAGATGGAATTGGCTTGATATTCGGGCCACGGATTACCTCAACAGCCTTGGACGATGGTTTGATAACCATGTTGTCGTTGATGCTGAACGCTTTGGGCCACGAGATCTTCGGAGCGGTTTTGCCAAGTTTTCTGGGGTCGGTAATCTCACCCTTGATGGCGCATGCGGCCGCAGTCTCAGGTGAGGCCAGGTAGACCTCCGCATCCTTGGTGCCGGAGCGACCGGCAAAGTTCCTGTTGAACGTTCTTACGGAAACACCTCCGGAGCTGGGAGCAAATCCCATTCCGATACATGGACCGCAAGCTGATTCAAGTATCCTGGCGCCAGACGCGACGATGTCGGCAAGTCCGCCATTCTTCGAGATCATGTCGAAAACCTGCTTCGAACCGGGAGATACCCCCATTGAGAGGCCCGGATGAATTGTTTTGTTCTTCAGCGCCTTTGAAACGGTCATCAGGTCGCGGAACGAAGAGTTGGTACAGGAGCCGACAGCTACCTGATTTACCTTTATTCCTTTAAGGTCCTTTACCTTCACGACCTTGTCCGGCATTGAAGGCTGCGCGATGAGCGGCTCCAGTTTGTTAAGGTCGATGTTTATGACTTCATCATATTTTGCGTCGGCATCAGCCACCAGCTTTTTGAAATCCTTACCCCTCTTCTGGGCGGTGAGGAATTTCTTTGTCTCGTCGTCCGAAGGGAAAACCGATGTCGTAGCGCCGAGCTCGGCCCCCATGTTTGTAATTGTCGCCCTTTCCGGAACGGAGAGCGATTTCACGCCGGGGCCGGTGTATTCGATAACTTTCCCTACGCCACCCTTTACGGTAAGGATGCGGAGAACCTCAAGAATAATATCCTTGGCAGAGACCCAAGGCTTCAATTTCCCGGTGAGGTTAACCCCGACCGTATACGGCATGTTGAGGTAAAAAGGTTTTCCTGCCATAGCAAGGGCGACATCGAGTCCGCCAGCGCCTATTGAGATCATTCCAAGCCCACCTTGAGTAGGGGTGTGGCTGTCCGAGCCGAGAAGCGTATCGCCGGGAACGCCGAAGCGCTCAAGATGTACCTGGTGGCATATCCCGTTTCCAGGGCGTGAAAAGTAGATGCCATGTTTCGCGGCAACTGTCTGAAGGTAGACATGGTCGTCCGCGTTCCTGAAATCGGTCTGAAGCGTGTTGTGATCTACGTAACTTACTGAAAGTTTAGTCTTTACCTTAGGCACGTTCATAGCTTCAAATTGAAGGTATGCCATGGTGCCGGTTGCGTCCTGTGTCAATGTCTGGTCGATCTTTATGGCAATTTCCTTGCCCGCGACCATCTCGCCTTCAACAAGATGATTCTTAATGATTTTTTGGGTTACATTCATCCCCATATGAAAAACTCCTCCAAAATTTTCTAAATTTAACGTGTTTTGAGAAAACCTAATCCCGTCCTTAAGCAGGTATTAAGCTACCATAAAATTGTGACAATTTCGCCAAAAAAGGGAAATTTAACTGGATGAATAAGTAATGATAAAAGTCGTTGGGAAATTACAGGGTTACATTTGCCTTTTTTGCCGCTTTTTGATTATCCTTCATCATAAAGACCACCGGACAATTCCTTTGTGAAAAGGAAGGCGTCGCCGCTGTTGCCGTAGTAATTTTTAAGAAGGCCTTTTTGCGTGTAGTCGAGCTTTTTATAGAAGGATATCGCCACGGAGTTGTCTACAGCAGATTGGAGTTTTATGGTTTTCACTCCGGCCTCCGAGAGGGAGTTTTCAGCCAGTTCCATCAGTTTTCTGCCTATTCCTCTTTTCCGGTGAGCGGGAAGAACGTCTATCGTAACTATCTGTCCGCTGTTGTTTCTCTCCCTGGCAGTCAGGATGAAGGCTACTATCTTCCTCCCTTCAACGGCGACGAAAGCGGGATCCGTTTTGATTAGGAGGTGGTAGAAAAAGATATCGGGTGAGAAGGCGATCCCTTCATCGAAACAGACCTGGTCGATGCGCCACAACGTTTCGATGTCGTCGGCCTCGGCTTTTCGGAATTCAATCGGGGGGATAGGCTCTCTCCTTGCTAGCAGGGATCGCCAATGACGGTATCCAAAGTACCTACTCTTCCGCGATGCTCTTCTTCACGTCCGTGGCTGTGATGAGCAAGGTTTTGCCGCGGTGCATGGGCGAATGGAAAAGGTAGTCGTGCATCACATCCTCCATTATCCCCCGCAGACCGCGCGCGCCGACCTTCCGTTCCATTGCGAGTTTTATTATTTCACGCAACGCGTCATCCTCGAACTTCAGCTTGATATTGTCCGCTGAGAGGAGTTCGGTGTATTGATTTACTATGGAGTCGGGTGGCCCCTTGATTATCTGCAAAAGCTCCTCCTCGGTAAGCTCGTCCATCTGTACCAGCACAGGTATCCTTCCCAGGAGTTCCGGTATCATGCCGTGCCTTTTCAGGTCTTCATTGGTGATCTTTTTGCTCTTTCCCGGCGCGATTTTTTGATTAAAACCGGATTTCCGGGGGATCTTTTCGCTTCTAAGATCGCTGAACGTTCCGGCGCAGATGAAGAGGATGTTTGTGGTATCGACCTCCTCGAAATCATGCTTGTTCCAGTGTTGCGTGATGTTCAGCGGAACGAACATCTTCTGCCCTTCAAGCATTTTCAGTAGCCCCTGCTGTACGCCTTCCCCTCCTATATCGCGCCCGTTGGCTCCTGTTCGGGCAGGGTCGTTTTTCCGGGCGACCTTATCTACCTCATCGATGAAGATTATCCCCATCTCCGCAAGCTTTACGTTCCCTCCGACCTTGTGGAGGAGCTGACCTACCATGACTTCGACGTCTTTCCCGTAGTAGCCGGCTTCGGTGTATTCGGTAGCGTCGACGATGGTGAAAGGGAGTTCGAGGATATCGGCCAGGTTCCTGGCGAGATGTGTCTTTCCGCATCCGGTAGGGCCGATAAGGAGGACGTTCGATTTTTTTACTATTCCGCTCTCACGCAGTTGGGGACTCAATATCCTCTTTATATGGCTGTACGCGGCGATGGAGAGGGTTCGCTTGGCCCTCTCCTGTCCGATGACATACCGGTTGAGCCTGTTATAGATATCTTCCGGTGTGTAATCGAGAGGTGACGGCAGTTCACGCTTCATCTTTGCCATTATGCACGGGCGGCCACGGCGCACGCAACCGATTTTGCTCCGGCATTCTTCAATGTTTTAGAAACTTCGCGCAAGGTGGAACCGGTGGTCATTACGTCGTCTACAAGGAGCGCCTCTTTGCCCTGGATGCGCGCGACGTCTTCTACGATAAAGGCTTTCTTCAGGTTCTTGATCCTCTCCTTTCTCGTGAGACTAGACTGTGGCGGCGTATCTTTGATCCTGATAACGATATCGTGCTCCACCGGAATGCTGAACGTGTTTCCTATGTCGCGAGCCAGAAGGTATGACTGGTTGTAGCCACGGGTATAAAGCCGGGCAGGGTGCAGAGGCACCGGAACGATCATGTCGAACCGGTTCATCTCCAACTCCCTGTGGAGCTTTGCCGACATGATGTTCGCGAGTGTAGAGGCTAGCCCCTGTTTGCCCAGAAATTTGAAATGGTAGACAAGGTCTTTCGTTTTCTCCTCGTAATGGAGCGGATAAACCGTCCTTTCAAAAGGTGGCGGATCTGCCCTGCAATCGCCGCAAAGCATCTCAATGCCGTCGGATGTATCCCCCGCAATCGGTCTGCCGCATGAACGGCAGTTCTCCCCGAAATTGAGGGGGAGCCCTTTTTTGCATTCGCCACAGACGGGATCCGTGGCGAGCGAAGGGACGGTATCCATGCAGATGACGCACCGCAGAGGAAAAACAAGTGAAAGGAGTGTATGGGAAAAAGAGACGGTTCTGTCTATGGCGATATTTTTCACCTTATCTTTCAATCAACCGGCGTGGCGCCTCTGCGGATCATGTATTCAGTGATCTCCTTTTGCAGATCCTTCGGCATTCTCTGGTACTGCACGCCGAGAAGATTGTTTCCCGTATCGAGTTTTGTCACGCTCTTTACGGCGCCGTGAAGATCGAGCGTCTTTTTATCCCCTTTGGGATTCACTTCCATGAAGAAGTTAATTATGTCGCCCTGTTGAAGTTTCATGTATGTAACGATGGAACAGCCCCCTTGGCTTACGTTGCTGATGGTCCCCATCCCTGTGGTCTCGTCCGGCAGGAGGTCGAACTCCCTTTTTACCAGGATGATCGGGGTGCTGAGGTTTGTATGAACCCGGGTGTATTTCCGTTCTACCTTCGCGATCTCCTCCTTCGGAAAGGCGAGGATCACGAGAGGAAACTTTTTCACCAGTATCCTTGTTTCAAAGTTCCTTATATCGCCGTTTCTAAGGGTAGCCCTTATTTTAGGGCCCTTTGATCCCTCGGGGATTTCAAGGAGATGCTGATCTACATTCTTTATCTTGAAAACTATCCCTTCGCCCTGCCTCAGGTTTTCAATTTCACCGATATAGGTGTTTTCCCAGATAAGGAGGTCAACGCGTGTTGCTAGATTCAGGCATTCGGCAACCTTGTCGTATCCCTGTAAAATCATTGATATCCAATCCTGCAAATATTGTTTCAGGCAAAGAGGCTTTGAGGGGTACGGCCTCCTGCGCCAGTTGGCAAGCATCAGAATTCCAGCCTGAAACCCCTGTGTGGAATTATATAATATAAAAGCCGACCGGTTGGCGAATTTTTACGGAGCAGTATCCCCTTGCGGAACTGAATCCAGAAGAATTAAACAGGCTTAAAGGGGCGGAGGCGATGCTGGTGGCTAGAAATCCGACATGACCTGTCTTCTAATTGCCAGGTGTCCCTTAAGCTCCCTCTCGAGTATCGCACCCAGCTTGATATGCTGTATACACGCCTTTTTGTTTATTTCGCCGACTTTGAACATGCTTTTAACCATCCCTGTCGGCTCCAGCAATTTTTTATCGCCGGAGTGTATTATCACTTCAAGTGTGTAGTTGATCTTGTCGCCAATGGCGAGGTCGAGCGGGGATACAATGGCGCAACCCCCTTCACTGAGGTTTACGATTTTGCCCTCTGCAGAGTTCATTTTCGGGAGATAATCGCCAACTCTCTTTAGGAGTGTAATGGTAGTCGGGATTTCCACCATAACGCGCTCATGTTCGCGCTCGATGCGGGCGACCTCCGCTTCGGGGAGAAGAAGCACTAGATGGGGGAGCTTCTTTTTTACTACTTTTGTTTCAAAGCTCCTTACGGAATCATCCTTCCCCTTCACTTTTAATATGACTGACGCCAGCGCTTCAGGGAACTGGATCAGGGACTGATCCACATTCTTCACCTTGTAGAGGATGGCTTTTCTTTCTACAAGTTTCTCGACGCTCCCCTGGTAGAACTTTCCAAGCACCTGTATGTCAACAGAGCTGGCGTTTTGGAAATACTGAGCTACTTTTGTAAAGCCTGAAATTGATTCCGTCATATTGCCCCAATATAAAAATGCAGCCATGCATCACCAAAGAATTTCGGTGGCGCTATGCCTTTGTTAAAAAGCCGAAAAAGTATACATCATCCCAATATTTAAATACTACCTTTTTATAGGCCACTTTACAAATAGTATGTATAGTCTTGAGAAGCATGGAATGTTTCATTACTAATATTTAGCGATAACTTAGATAAGGAGGCTGTTAAATTACGCCGCAAAATTGTAAGATTAGGTGGTGCGCGGGAAGGTTTTGAAAAGATCCGGCGTCTTGAATGTTGATTTTTGCAAAATGCCAGTATATGAAAGTGGAGTGTGACCGGATATGAATAAAAAAATTGAATCAGCAGAATGGCTTAAGCCTTTCCCCAGAAAATTTGTTCAAAACGGATTCAAGGTAAGCGATGCAGGATCAATAAAACCCTGGGTAGAGAGGTTGACAGGGCGAGATCTGAACTCGGCGGACGAACTTGTACGGTGGCTGGAGGATTATTCCGAACTCCTTGCCGTAATAAGCGAAGATTCCAACCGCCGGTATGTTGAGATGACATGCGATACAAAAGATGAAAGCAAAAAGGAGGCGTATCTATTCTTTGTTCGTGAAATACAGCCAAAACTCACCGAGTGGGGATATCAGCTTGATAAAAAATATTATGATTGTCCACACAGAAGCGAACTTCCAAAAGAGGAATTCAAGCGGCTGGATATGATCTTTTCCACGCATATAGAACTTTTCAGCGAAAAGAATATCCCTATTGAAGTAAAGCTTTCGGAAATGTCCCAGCAGTACCAGTCGATAACCGGCGGGTGGATGGTCGAATTTGATGGTAAAAAGCAGACTATGCCTCAGATGTCGCGGCATATGCTGAAAACAGACAGGAGTATTAGGGAAAAGGCGTGGAGGGCTACTTCGGAGAAGAGACTGGAAGACAAGGAAAAGCTTGATACGCTTTTCGATGAAATGCTGAAGGCGAGGCAGGAGTACGCCACCAATCTCGGTCTTGCGGATTTCAGGGAGTACAGCTTCAGGAGCAAACTGCGAGACTACTCTCCAGAAGATTGCTTGAAATTTCACGACTCAATAGAAAAAACGGCTGTTCCGCTGGTAAGGAAACTTGCCGAAAGAAGAAAAGAGAAGATGAAACTTGAGAACCTAAGGCCATGGGATATGGCGGTCGATCCTTTGGGCCGTTCACCCCTTTCCCCCTTTGAAAAGGTGGAAGAGCTTCAGGACGGAGTTGAGTCGATCTTCCAAGAGATAGACCCAAGGCTTGGGGAGAGGTTTAATTCGATCAGAAAATACATGGACCTTGATAGCCGTGAAGGGAAAGCGCCGGGGGGGTATCAAACGACTTATGAGGAGCAGAGGGCCCCGTTTATCTTCACCAACGCTGCGGGGGTTCACGCGGATATTACAACGCTTCTGCACGAAGGGGGGCACGCCTTTCATACCCTTCAATGCAGGAACAATCCACTTGTCTGGTATCGTCATGCCTCGATGGAGTTTTCAGAAGTCGCCAGCATGACGCAGGAACTTTTCGGGAACCGCTACCTCGATATATTTTATAAAAATCCGGAGGAGGCCAATCGCGCAAGACTGGAACAGCTGGAACGGGTAGCGGATATCTTTCCGTGGGTTGCCACGGTAGACGCGTTCCAGCACTGGATATATACCAATCCTGGCCATTCCGCCAGGGAGCGTGGGGAAAAATGGCTGGAGATAACAGCAAGGTTTGAAGTAAAGCTTGACTGGAACGGACTCAATCATGACGTCAAGCGGTACTCATGGCACAGGCAGCTTCATATATTCGAGGTTCCTTTTTATTACATAGAGTACGCCATAGCCCAGCTGGGGGCGCTTCAGCTTTACAGGCTGTATAAGGAAGAGCCGTCAAAGGCGGTAGACAGTTATCTCGGCGCCCTCGCGCTTGGAGGAAAGAGCGGGCCGAGCGCACTTTTTGATGCGGCAGGGATCAAGTTCGATTTTTCCGCGGGGAATCTCTCCTCACTGATGAAGATGGTATCCGACGAGATAGACGAGCTTTCCAAATAGGTGATCTATTTACGCTGTTCTTCAATGAACGCCAGGATGCGCGGAGTGCATCTCTTCCCTCCGCAGGAGCCTGTCCCGGCGCCGGTCGCCTTGCGAAGCCCTTCGAGCGTTGTGATGCCGTCGGTGAAATGTTTCTTGAAGACCTTTTTTCTTATCCCCTTGCAGAGGCAGATCGGTTTTAGTCCGTCTAGAATATCTTCGTTGCTTTCCATGCAGTAAAAGTATATCAGGCAACCTGGAAATTGTTGAGTTAGAATGTTGCAATGCTGAATTCGAAAGTGGAAAGGGAGGGGTTTTTCGAAAACCGATTCGCGAAATGGGGCGCGATCGCGGCGCTGATCCTCGCGGTTTACGGGCAGGCGCTCTGGTTTGATTTCGCCTGGGACGACAGACTTTTCATCATCGATAACAAAGAGATAAAGTCCCTCTCGAACATCCCGTCGTTTTTTGGAAGTTCGATGGTGGATCTCTATCGTCCGCTGAGAACAACGCTTTACGCGGTGACGTATTCTCTCTTCGGACTAAACCCGATGCTGTACCACGCATTTGCGATACTCCTTCATATTGCCATGTCAATCGCGGTTCTTCGTCTGCTGGAGACCCTTGGCCTGGGGAGCAGGGGGGCGTTCTTTGGCGCTCTCGTTTTTGCGCTTCACGCGGTACATATAGAAAAATTCATTTTTATAACATCAGGTTTTGATATCCCCGGTGACATATGCCTGACGATCGCGCTGGTTCTCTATCTTGAATACAGAAATGGAATCAACGGCAGGAGCATGTACGCATCCCTCGGCATGTTTGCGCTGGGGCTTTTATTTTCCGAAACGGCGATGACCTTTCCGTTTCTGGTTGTATTGATCGAACTGGTACTCCCTCTCCCGCCATGGAAGGAGAGGAGAGAGATAAAAACCTTCGCCGTGCTTCTCCTGTCGATAGTAGTGGTATACATGGCTGTGAGAACAGGTGTAGTAGGCAAGGTGCAGAGGCTTCACTGGACGCCGGACTACGCAAGGCTCTACATGACGATGTTCGTTGTGCTGGTGCATTACATAGGCCTTCTTTTCTTTCCGTATCAGCTTACCGCCAGGCCGCCAATCGAGCAGTTTGAACATCCGGTAAACAGCCTGACGTTGATCTCCATGCTAATAATCGCAACACTGGTAATTCTCGCGTGGCTTGTAAGGAAGGAAAAACCTTTTATCTCTCTCGGCATTTTATGGTCGTTCGTGGTACTTCTTCCGAATATGAACATCATTCCTACGCAGACCCTGATAGCGGAGCGGTATCTATACAATCCATCAGTGGGTTTTTGCATAATGATCGCGGCACTGCTCCAGGATGGTAAAAGGGGTAGGGAGATGGTCGCCGCCGGTTTTATCGTATTTCTTGCTGTGCTTTCACTGCTACAAACGCCAAACTGGAAGAACAACTTTGTCTTGTGGAGCAACGCCCTGGAAGTGAATCCAAAGGAGAATTTCGCTCTTTATAATGTCGCGACGCATTATTACGAGCAGGGGGACAAGGAAAATGCCAAGAAATATTTCAGGATGATCTCCAGCCCAGAAATGGGATTTTACATGGCTCAGGCTCATCTGGCAGGATTCATGCTCGAGGAAGGCGATATTGGCGGGGCGGTTACAAGACTCTCGGGCCTTTTGCGGATCGCCCCTTTCGAAAAAGAAGTAAATAAGAAATACATAGTAGCCAAGTGTTTCGAGGATAAAAAGGGTTGGGAAAAGGATGGGGAAATTGTTTTGAAAAGGCTCGGAAATGAATTTCCGTTCGAGACAATGGGGGACTGCTACTTTCTCAAAGGGGAGTTTGAAAAATCGTATAACGTGCTGCAGTACGCAAGGAAGCTCGACCCGAACAAGAAGAGCGTAAATACAAAGCTCTCTATCCTGGAGCAGGAGATGGCGAAAGGGAAATAGGAACGCCAAATTCGCCCGTCTTTATTGTCATGTATGGAAAACGTACCGGGGCAGGGATGTATTCCGGGAGTTGATACTATCCTATGAATCTCCCGGTGTGTGGGAAGATATCTGCAGTTCAAAGACTTTCTTGTACGGGCCGTCTACATTGATCAACGATTCATGTGTGCCCTCCTGGACGATCTCTCCCTTGTCGAGAACGATTATTCTGTCGGCGTGAAGAATTGTTGAAAGCCGGTGAGCTATCACAAAAGTAGTTCTGTTCTTTATCAGGTTGTTTAGCGCCTTTTGCACTTCTATCTCGGATTCGGTATCAAGCGCGGATGTCGCCTCGTCGAGGATAAGGATTGCTGGATCTTTCATGAGCGCTCTCGCAATAGATATCCTCTGCCTTTGACCGCCGCTGAGCCGTGAGCCTCTTTCCCCTATGACCGTGTCGTATCCGTCGGGAAATTCCATTATGAAGTCGTGCGCGTAGGCCGCCTTTGCCGCCTCAATAACCTTTTCCATTAATGTTTCGTCCCTTCCATAGGCGATGTTGTTCCTTATGGTATCGTTAAACAGGAATATCTCCTGGGTAACAATGCCAAGCTGGCTTCTGACCGATTCAAGGGTAACATCCCTGAGGTCATGGCCGTCTAAGAGGACGGCACCTTCCGTAGGATCGTAGAAGCGCGACACAAGATCAACAAGCGTTGATTTCCCGGCTCCGCTCATCCCGACCATGGCGAGGATCGTCCCGGCTTTGACATTGAGATTGATGTTCTTCAATACAGGTTCCTCGGAGTATTTGAAATATACCCCTCTAAGCTCGACCCCTTCGCGGATCCTCCCTACCGGTTTTGCGCCAGGTGCGTCAGCTATTTCAGGGACGGTATCAAGCATCTCGAATACTCGGGCCGCCGCCGCCATAGCCTGTTGTATCTTGTTATAGACCCTGCTGAGTTTCGAAACCGGGGCGAAGATCATAAAGAGCGCGGTGAGAAAAGAGAAGAAGCTCCCAACGGTCGATTTTCCTTCAATGACCTGCATTCCGCCGTACCAGATGATCGCCGCGATACCGAATGCCCCGATACATTCAAGAAGGGGCGAAGCAAGCTCGTTTATCCTGATGGTTTTCAGCATCAGGGCGAAGTACCCCTCGTTCTCCTTTTTAAAGCGTGCTATCTCGTATTTCTGCATCCCGAATGCCTGCACGACGCGGTATCCCGAGAAAGATTCCTGCATAAGCGAGGTAAGGTTCGCCATCTGTTCCTGGGAGCTTTTGCTGATGGTGCGGAGCCTCTTGCCGAGCCTCGCTATCAGCGAGCCGGCGAAGGGGAGGGTTATCACTGCAAACAAGGTCAGCTCAGCGTCCCTGTAAAGGAGAACCCCTATCAAAACGATCACGGTGAATGATTCCCGGAAGAGATCGTAAACGACTATCGAAATTGAATCCTGGATCAGCTGAATATCGTTGACTATTCTCGATACCAGTCTCCCCGTTGTGTGCCTTTTATAAAATGAGAGGGAGAGTGTCTGGATATGTTCATACAGGTTGTTCCGTATGTCCCTTACTGTCATCTGCCCGATCTTCTGCATGAGTGATGAGGCTATGTACCTTCCGACGCCACGCGCAATATAAATGGCGATTATTGCCGCCGGCATAAGGGCGAGCATTTCCCTGTCCTTCTTTATAAAGATGTCATCGAGGAGAGGCTGAATGATGAACGCCGCTCCGCCTGATGTCGAAGATACAACGAGCATGCAGAAAGCGGCGAAGAGAAAGCTTCCCATGTACGGCTTTAGATATCGCAGGAGCCTTTTATATTCCGTCCATGTGCTTTGCATATTGCTCAAATCCTCTCCATTACCGCTTTAAACACGGTATCCATATCCAGCTTGTCCATGCAGTCAAACTCCCTGCATTTATCGCTTGTGCATTTTTCGCAAACCTGAACATCCGGCACCAGGCCGATGTCCTTCTCGCCAATGGGACCCCACCTCTGCGGAAGGCATACCCTGATGGGACAGTATATACCGACAGCGGGAGTTCCGACGGCTGTTGATATATGGAGCGGGCCTGTGCTTGGGGCGACAAAGAGATCAAGTTTGCCGATGAACCCTGCGAATTCCTTGAGGCCGAGGTTTGCAACCTTGGGGTATTTGCCAGAAGAGTGGCGCAGGAGCTCATCCAGTAGCTGTTCCTCGCCGGGCCCTGCCACGAGGATTATTCGGAATCCCTCAGCGGAGAGCCTGTCGGCAAGCTCGGCGTACTTTTCCGGTTTCCAGTTCCTGGCAGAACCACCCATGCCGGGGAATATTCCTATATTTTTTCGCGAGCCGTCGAGAAGTGCCAATGCAGAGGGGGATATCTTTTCAGGCAAGGGGAGGGAAGACTTCCTCACAGGCTCAATGTCGAGAGGTGCGAGGAGATCGAGGTTGTAGTCGGTTTCGTGCCTTTCGCCTTTCGACCGCCGCTGTTTAATTTTGAAATTGTAAAAGATCTGTCCCAGCTTGGAAGCGGGGCCGATAGATAAGGGGATTCCAGCTCTATATACGGCAAGTGAAATCCAGAAGTCGGAAAAGAGATGGATCGCAATATCGAATTTTTCGACCCGCAGTGTTTCGTGAAGGTTCGCGGTATTTGAAAAATTCGGCTTGTCGTTCGTGTCAAGCGTGATGAGGCGGTCAATATCGGGATGGCCAAGAAGGAGTTCGCCAAGGAGCGGCCTGACGAGTATCGAGATATCCCATCCCGGCTTCGCCTTCCGTATTGATGATAGTACAGGGGTGGAGAGCACCACGTCGCCTATCCTGTCGGTCCTTATAATAAGAACCTTCAGTTTTTCCTTTTTTGCCAGTTCTTCAATCTTCATTGACCGTCTATTCTATAACGATTTGGAAAATAAGGATAATGAGTATCTATTCTTTGAAAATCGTTTCGCAGATTATTATTACATCGGCATGTATGGTTGACGGATGGGTTGAATAGTAATAATATTTAGTCACAGTTCTTTTACGCATCAAATTGCTATGTCCGCATTTTCAGGGGTGAAGTTTACGCATGACAGAGGGTATCTGAGTCTAGGCGTTACGCTGCGGTTCAGAAAAAATATTTATATTTGGGGGAGGGAACACGGATGCTGGTATTCATTAGTGATCTGCATTTAACGGACGGCTCTTCGGGGGAAACCATTAACGCCGGTGCGTTTCGGAAATTTACAACTGTGGTAGGCGAGATGGTGGAGAAGGCAAAAGCGGACAGTTTGGAGATCGTGTTTTTGGGGGATATCTTTGACGTTATTCGATCAAGTGTATGGAGCACTACAACCATACGCCCCTGGTCGGGCCCAAAGGGGAAAGACGGATCGGGGCGAACGCTTGAGGATATAACTAATGAAATAGTCGACCAGATAATGGCAAACCAGACAAACATTGATTCGATGAATTATTTGAAATCGTTCGCGGATCAGATGAGGCAAACGGACAAACAGACCGGATCAGGACAAAAGGAAGTCAAGTTTACATATGTAATAGGGAACCATGACTGGCTCATCAACCGCTTCGAAGGAGCAAGGGTAAAGATCGCCAAGTTCCTTGGCGCCGATCCTGATCATTTCAAAAAGAATCTCTATCCAGAGGAAAAGTACGCACCGGAGTATAAGGTTTTTGGGCGGCACGGCGATCTCTACGATAATTTCAACTATGATGCCGAAAGGGATGCTTCCTCTCTCGGCGACGCTATCGTAATCGAACTTTTAAACAAGTTCCCGTTCGAAGTTCAGAAGGTGATAGGCAACAACAGCGACAAGGAGCTGATCGAGAGCCTGAAGGAGATAGATAACGTAAGGCCGCTTCTTGACGCGCCTATGTGGCTATACGGAGCCTGCAACAGGGCAAAGGATTCGGCTACGGCAAGCAAGGTAAAGTCCGTCTGGAACAGGATGGTTGATGATTTTCTCGATAATGGATTTGTAAAGGAGCACGATAAAAAGTGGAGGTTTGATACGGTGGACTTCCTTGGGATAGCGTTGAAGGTTTCCCAAAACATCTCCATGCGCGACCTGACAAAATTGCCTCTTAAATATCTGAATATAGGGGAATCCGGGTACGGAGAGAAGGCGTATGAGGAGAGGTATCTGAAAAACCGCTCGGTTGATTACATTGTCTATGGTCATACGCACAACCACTCAGTACAGCCGCTTGACCAGGTGCAGATGGAGAACGGAAGATCGATCAACCAGATTTATTTCAATACCGGTACATGGAGAAAGGTATTAAGGAGAACCTCCTATGACAAGAACAACTTTGAGTTCATAGGGTGGAAGGTGATGACCTTCCTGACGTTCTACCTCCCCGAAGAGCGGGGTGACTACAGATATGAAGTATGGAGCGGCGTGCTGGGATAAGCAGCGCGCTTGTCCGACGGCAGAACGGCTTTTCAGCAGGCGCGTATTTACGCGGCGCAGATGCCGTATTTCGGCAGGATGTCATGGATCACCGTAAACCTGTGCGCTATCAGAGCGTCGTGGAAAAGTTTCCAATTGCTAGACAGGAACGAGTGGTTGTATGAGTATCGATCCGTCGGAGTGTCGAACAGCTTCTCGGTGCCGATAGCCTGGTGTTTCCATGAGCCAATCCCCTTATCCTTGTATTCCAGTTGAATCGGGGGGAAGCCCAATTCCCCTTTTGCTATGGCATCGAGCCATTTTTTATGCCGATCTTCACCGGATTCATCCCTGATGCTTTCGAATTTGTTTCTCAAAAGCGATTTCTGGTCTTTAGTCAGACCGGCAACATCGGCATTGGCGTTCCCGGCCTGGAACCTTCTCATCGCCTTGCACATCTCGTCGGAAGCCTCGATGAAATCGGAGGTGTTGTCCCTTTCCACTATCGCGCCGTTTCGCCTGTATTTCCACGGGGGGTAAGGCTGGTCCGGATTTGTCAGGGCTGAACCGTGCCCCAGCGGGAGAACATCCCCGGTAAAGAAGACCACTATTTTCATGATGAACTGTTTTACTTTCCCCCAGAATGATTCATCCTGCGGACCGTCAGTGACTATTTCAACCTTGTTGGTAGGGTGTACCACCCCGGCGAAACCCTGATGGGCCCATGTATCGGCGAAGACATGCATCGTAATGCCGAGCCTGTGGAGTCCGTAAAGAGTGTTTTTATCGTCGATACATGCCTTGACCATATCTCTCGCGATATGGCTGTTTGGATTGCATCTTATTTTCTCGATAAATGTGCCGGTTGGATTCTCTCCGGCAGGTTTTCCGCCGTTCCCGGGGAGGAAATGGAAAGGGAGCCAGACATGATGGTTTTCCAGCTGAACGGTGTTTCGATAGTCGATCATTTTGTGCGCCGAGGAGATGCGGGAGTAGAGAGCTCCGTTATCGAACATGATGGTTCCGCTGTTCGTGGCGTCATCCACATATTGGGCGCAGTAGGCGACGATTTCCGCTTCCTTGTGTTGAAATCCTGAAAGTCTTGCCAATACATAAGTAACACCGTGGTGAAAATCTATCTGCATCGTTTTCCCCCTATTCGCGCTCTCTTGGAGCCTGGTTTTATATATTTCAAGGCATCGGTACCCGCCGATCTCCCCTGAACTGTATTTTGCCGTGAAACGAATTCCTGCTGGTCTGAAATAACCTACCGTTTATTGAACAGGATTGCAAGATGAAAATATTGAATGCAATCGAGTTTCTGCGGAAAACTTGACCAAAGAACTACAGGGGAAAATGACCAGCTTTTCAGCTGAATCATTTTGGCCTAATGCCTGTAATTGTTCCCTTCGGCATTACGCGTCCTGAGAGCGGATTGGCCGATGCGTGAATAGAAATCCTCAAGCATAGGATCGGGGAAAAACCTGTCGGCATCATCGAGATACTTGAGAACGGAGAGCGCCCAGTACGATTCGTCGGGCGTTTCTATGATGGCGGTCGATTTGTCGGTGTAGAAATCGAGTATCTCGCTTGCCGCATCTCGTATGGGAGGTCCCCCTTTTTTTGTCGTGATAGAGAGGGGCCTTAACGGACTGATGCTGAAAACCTTCAATCCTGCCAGCTCTTCCGGGATATCGCTCCCGGCAAGTTCTTCTATCGGGACGCTTTCGGAGTCCGGGATATGATCCCCCCCAACGGTGGCTATATAAACGGAGGCGGTCTTGATCTTCGCCTGTTCTGCGGCGCCGACCCTTATTACCGAAAGTCCGGCCGTATCAGGACCGAAAACTACGAAAGGCCATACCCCATGTTTCACGAGGAATGGTCTGCGGTGCACTACAGTTTCTTCAGTGACCTGCTCAACTTTTTTTAAAAGCTCCCTGTCGCTTGCCTTTAACCCTATGTGTTTCATCTGTAAGCGATTTTAACACCATTGGGGTTGCTACTCAATAGAGCTGGAAGCGCACGAACGGGAGGGTATCAGATAAAATCGCGCCAATGTCGGGAGCGGATCAATTTGTCGCCGTATCCGTACTGGTAGTTGTATCTGTTCCTGAGGCGGTATCGGTTGAGGTTGAATTGTCGTCTGTCTCAGGCTCTTTGGGCCGTTTCCCAGGGACGATCTTCTTTTCATCCTTCTTGATGCCGGAGTGGTTTCTCTTTGTGTCACCATTATCGTTGGCCAGGAAATTGTCGGCAGCCGTACCGATATCGGCAAGGGCCTGGTCAGGCGTAATGTTCAGGTTCACGAACATATCTTTGAGATCCTTGCCGTGATCCTTGCCGTCAAAGCCGCCGTCGGAGTAGTCGGCCGATACCATTTTAAGGAGATCAAGAACTTCCTGCGGTGTAAGCCCTTTATCCTTGGCAAGCTGGGTGAACGCCGCATTTACAAGCCCGTAAGTGGCATTGTGAGTATCTTTATCATCCTCGGTGTCATCCGTCAGGTCGTCCGGTCGCACTTTCACTATATCGACGCCGTCCAGTCCGAAGAAAACCGCCACTTCCTTGTTTGCCGCGTCTATCGCGGTGGAAAGGCCATGTGATGCGTTCTTGCTGGCTCTCGCGGAGGCTATGGTAGTGAGGGCGGTAACACCTACATTTTGAACATCTGAGCCTTCCGCCAGAAGGGTCACAAGTTCGTCCCCATCTCTCAGAGTAACCGTTTCACCAGTTGCTTCATCGGTATAGGAACCGCCGGTAACAACGATGGCGATCGCGCCTTTGATTTTTCCTGTATAGGAGAATTCACCATCCGATCCGGTGGTAGTTGTGGCAATAAGGTCGCCACGCGTACCGTCATCATTCAACCCGTAGATATCGACCGTAGCGCTGAAAACAGGGCCGAGGATGGCATACCCGCTGACAGTCTTTTCCTCGGTAGTTGCTGTATCTGTTGAAGAGTTTGTATCAGGATTTGTATTCCCGGATGTTTCCTCGGTTGCGGGGATCGTGTCCGAAGCAGGTTTTTCGACAGCCGATCCGCAGGAAGAGAGAGTAATCACCAGAAAAGGTATGGCCAAAACGGCAATCAAGCTGAAAGAACGGTGAATAAATGACCCAGCTGAAAACTTCATTTTGTATGCCCTGCCTCTTTAATAAATTAATGTGTGTACACTATAGAGAGTCCTAAATTAATGCCATGCGCATCACCATGTTTCTGACTATATGATACATAATATTTCAAAAATAACAAAGGGAAATAAATGTTACTATTTAAGAAAAATGGAGATTATGGCTTCAAATTCAGGGAAACATGCTGAAAATAAAGAGTATATAGATATCTGAATTTAGTTTTCCTATCATAGCTCCACTGTGGATGAATACAAGTTCCTGGCGGGTCTTATGAGGGGGAGGGCGTTAGGCGGTGGGTGCCGCCTAACGCCAGGGGTAAAAGAACAATAACTAGCGAGCAGGCGAACCGCCACGAGTGACGGCAATATCGCCTCTCTTTATGGAAGAGCGATTCCTTGAGCTGTTGTCGAGGAAGTTATTTGAAGCTGTTTCAAGTCCGTTTAATGCCATTTCGGGAGTAACTGCCAGAGCAGTTGTAAGCGGTGACGCTCCTTTCTTGCCGTCAAAGGCTCCGTCTGAATAGTCATCAGCCATTGCCTGGACGAGAGCCGGAACATCATCGGCGGAAAGGCCGGCGTCTTTAGCCATCTGCGTAACTGCGGCAAGCGCGAGACCATGTTTTGTCTTGTCACTGTCCGGATCCTCATCGTCGATGTCGTCCGTGAAGTCATCAGGATCGGAATCGCTTATATCCACGCCGTCAATCCCAAATTCGGCTGCCACATCCTTATTCGCGTTTGCAATCGCATTCGCGAGTCCCGCGGCAGCATTGCTGTTCGCCCTGGCGGCGGCTATTGTGGTGAGAGCGGTAACGCCGATGTTTGTTTTACCGGTTCCCGCGGCGATCAAGGTTACAAGCTCATTGCCAGAGGGGATCGTGACGGTTTCGCCCGTTGCTTCATCCGTGTATGTGCCCCCTTTTGAGACGACTTTTCTGGCGCCTTCGCCGTCGTCATCTACGGAGTAGTTGCCATCCGCGTCGGTCGTATCGCTTCCGATTAGGTTCCCTTCGGTCCCGTCATCGTTCAACTCGTAAACTTCGACTTCTGCCCCTTCAACCGGCCCCATTATCACGCGACCACTTACTGAGGAAGGGGTTGACGTTCCGCTCCCGGATGAACCGCAAGCTGAAAAAATAACGGCTATGCTTAGCATAGCCGCGAATTTCATTGTTGAGTGTGATCCTGTCATCTGTAGCTCTCCTTTTCAAATTAAGTCAACGTTCAGGTAAAAATCATCTCTCTACCAAAGGGCAAGAACCATGCCTTTGCCGAGTTATTTCTGAAGAGGCGTATATCGCCTGAAACAAAGGGTAATATCAACCTTCACGGTCTGAGTAATATAGGGGGGTCGTCCCATATTTCTGATTTTTCATACATCTGAATCGATTTTATATCTGTCATGCCGTTGACCTGTTAGGGGGGGCGGTTGGAGATAGATGGAAACAGTTCAGATCAAATGAGTGAAAATTCTCCACCCGGCATTATCATTAATTTCATATCGGCTTCGATATTCTTCAATATCTGCTCAATGTTTTCGTACGCGCCAGGCGAATTGTTCGCACATGGAGCGGCGACGAGACCGATTTTTTCCGTAAGATTCCCCTTTTGCCATTCGGCGAAAGCGGAGGGTTCAAACCTTTTTTCGGGATATACAAGAACCTCCCCTATGCCCCACGACCGGCAAACCGTTTCGCCGTCCCGATTGGTTACCAACTTTATTTTGGATTCGGGGAAAGCTATTGTCAGTGATTTGAGCGTGAGGCGAGATTGGTATGGTGGCGCCGTCCTGAGGAAGAGGATCGAAGCGGGGTTTCCCCCTTTGAACAGCTTCTTCAGGTTATCCAGAAGTTTTCGGGAGTGCGCCTCGGGATTTGAAAAATAATCTATTGTCGCGCTGCACCCACGCTCCACGCATCCCGCCATCTCGCCTGCAAGGAATGCTTCCCTGAGGGATACAGCTTTCTCCCCGTTCCATATCTCGTCAAAACCGTTCTCATTCACGTTGCCGAGGATTATGCCGTTGGCGCAACAGACGTAGACGTTGCCGTTTGAATGTATCTCGGCGTTTATCCATGGAAGGGGACAGGTACGGTTCCCGTTGTTCGCCGTTTTAACAGGGTTATCCTTCTTGCCGAAAACACCGGTGCGGTCGAAAATTACAAGATCGGTGTTTTGATATATCTTCAGCAGATCGCCGGTGATGCGGTTTATCCTCTCTTCCCCCAATTCATCGGGGGTGACGATCTCATAAGCTATAGCGGATTCCATATCGGCGGCTTTCTTTCGTCTGTTGGTGACGCTCGCATGGGTGCCCCCTTCAAGCAGTTCCCTGTAATCGTCGCTCAGAACATTTCGGAGTTCCACGAGATTGAGGCATTGCACATCACGTTTCGAGAGATACTCGGCGAGAGCCGGGAGGCCGTCGGCGGTCGACTTCGCAAGTATCGCGTTCACATGAAGAAGCGGTTCGTCGTTTATGCCGAGGTTGTTTTTTCTTTTCAGATCAAGAAGGTTTTCGAGGTTCATTAATACCTGCGGGAGGAGGTCTTTCCCCCGGATCTTTTCATACACCGCCGGATCCAGCGAGTCTATTGAGAATGAGAGGAGGTGGAACTGTTTTATTACCCTTTCCGCGAGGGAATCGGGGAGGTAGACGCCGTTGGTAAATGCAGATAGACGGAGAGCGGGGAATTTATCTTCGACAGTTTCAAGTATCTCCCCAGTCTGGCGGTTGACATCCCCCTTTATCCATAGCGGTTCGCCACCGGTGATAACGAGGTTTGATGCGTCCTTGAGGAAAGGTTCCAGTTTTTGGACGTCGATCTTTACCGGAAGCTCCTTCACTATGCTGTGACCGCACATGAAGCATGAGAGATTGCATCTCCCTGCTATTGAGACGGTTAGATTTTCCGGTCCGGACGCGGGGGCGGCCTCGCCGTTCTCCCAGGCGGATACCGAGGGGTGCTTTGTCATTTTCGCCCCGTTCAAGGGTCGACGATTTCGCCGAATCCGGTTATTTTCTTCTTTATTCCGGCGTCGAGAAGGGCGAAGATGGCGTCGATGTTCGTGTAGTCCATACGGAGTTTGTACGGGAGGATAGTCGTGAAGAGGGCGGGCCTCTCCCTGTTCATTGATCTCCACCATATATCAAAATCTTCAGGCTCGAATCGTTTGTGCGGATAGGGGAGCACTTCGTCGGCGGTACCCCATGAGCGGCACTCCTCCACCCCCTGCGCGTTGGTTATTAACGTGATCTTTGCGGAACGGAATTTTTCCCTGAGCGTTGCGACAGCGAGACGCGTCAGGTGAAAGCTAGCCGTTCGGAGAAAGAGGATAGTATCGATTTCCTTCCCGGCGAAAGAGGTGTCGAGATTCTCCATCAGGTCCTGGATGTACGCGTCGTCGCGCGAGAAGAAATCGATAGTGGCGCTACAGCTCTCCTTGTGGCACCCGCGCATCTCCCCTTTAAGAAACGCTTTCCTTATTCCCTGCACAATAGGGCCGTTAATCAATTCGTCGAAGTTCATGCAGGTGATGTTGCCGAGTATCAGCTCGTTGGTGCAACAGCAGTAGACGTCGCCGTTTTCCCTGATGTGGAAGCTGGTCCATGGATGCGGGCAGATCTTATACTGCTCAGGCGCGGGTGGTTTGGCGATTGCGTTATTGTGCTCGATGAACAGCGGGATCTGGTCCTCTATCACGATGCCGCTCCCCTCGTAAATCTCCAAAAGCTCTTTTCTTATCCTTGAAAGCCTCTCGGGGGCGACCGTCTCGGCAGAGATGAACTCCTTTACCACTTCATCCGCGTGCGCCTTCAATATCTCCTGGTTCTTTGCCGGGTCGTCGCCATTCTTCGCCAGTTGTTCCTTGAGCGCCTGGATGAATTCCGGCGGATTCTTAACATGGAGCTTTATATATGTATGCGTATGCGCCCCGACTTCGACGGCGAGCCTCGCGACATCCGGCAGGGTATCAAGCGTAGATTCCATCAGTATGGTGTTGATGTTGATTATCGGGTCGTCTTCTCGGGAAAGCCCCGCATCCTTTTTCATTTTGCCAAGCCGCCTGATGTTTTCAAGCACTTTTCCGGCGAGAGGTTTTCCGCGCACCTTTTCATATACGGCCGGGTCGGTGGTATCTATGGAGAAATGGACATGGTGGAACCGCTTCATCATCGTCCGGGCCATCTCCTCGTCCACCAGTACGCCGTTGGTATAGACGGAGAGCTTGAGGCTGTTAAGATTGTTTATCGCGTGATGATATGCCTCGTAAGCCATCGGGTTCTGACTTTTGGAGAGGTATAGAGGCTCGCCAATCCCCCCGAGATAGAGTTCCGCCGATTTTTCAAAATACGGTTTAAGGTTTTCCATTCCGATTTGCACAGGTATCTCGTCCAGGAAGCTCTGCGTGCACATGAAACATGAGAGATTGCATCTGCTGGAGGAGGAGATGTTCACCATGTACGGACCGGCGGTTGATACGATCTCCCCCTTGCGCCATTCGTCGATGGAAGGGTGTTGTATCATACGGCGCCTCCGCCAGACGCTGTTTGGGCGAGGCCGCCGCGCCGGAACTCCGAAAGCGCCTCCCGGCAGCCGAGGTAGTTGACGAATTCGCACCATGGCGCGTAAAGGAGTGCGTAAATCGGGTTCATATCCTTCCTTATCGTCAAAAATTTGCGGAAACTTAAAGCCCTGGTCGGGAGCTTTTTCCTGAACGATGAGGCCACTTCGGCGGCGTTCTCTTTGTGGATAGTATAAAAGAGCATCCTGTAATAGGCCAGGGATCTGTCGAAATTCCCCGCCATATTGAGGTTATGGGAGTGGTAAACCGCGGCGGCTGGGGCATAGGCTGTCTTGTACCCCCCCTTCTGTACGGCTGAGGCCCAGAGCTGATCCTCGGCCCATCCGAGTGATTCGTCGAAGGGGAACTCTTGAATAAACTTTTTCGGTATGGCGGAGTTCGCATTGGAGAAGAAGGGGTCGGAGCTCCGAGTCAGGGGCCTCTCGCCGAACGCGTCGAGAAGTATCTTCTCCTCAAAGAGGCCCGCGTGACCCTCCATCGGTAGCTCCCGTCCATGTACCCCGGCGACGGTTCCGTCGTTCAGCGGTTCGATGAGGCTTGAGAGCCACCTGTTTCCGGCCGGGACGGCGTGGGCGCTCAGGTTTACGATTATCTCACCGCGGGCGAGTTTTGCGCCGAGGTTGAGTGTTCCGCCGTAGGTGAAATCCTCTTTCCTAATGGTGAATATCCTTGCCGGGAACGATTTTGCGATTTCCAGCGTAGAGTCGGTGGAAGAAGAGTCGATTACGATTACCTCGGCGTCAACGCCCTTTTGGAGAAATACCGCCTCAAGCGTTTTGCCGAGAAATTTTTCCTCGTTGTAAGTGCGGATGACGATAGAGACCTGCGGTGCGCCTCTCTCTCTTTCAACGATAGTCTTATAGGGGGTTGGCGAAACTATCTTTGCAGGTTTGGGTATTTTTGTTTTTTTATTGAAACGGCAAACTAATGGTCTGGCAAAAATCTCAAGGATGGAGATTGCAATGGCGTGGAATTTTTCCTCTGGGGAGAAGAGAAGGGTGAAGAGACCTTCGTCTACTTCGGCGGTATCACCGTCCGGGGTTATTGTGACTGCGGATTTTGAAACGAGTTTGGCGAAAAGTTTTAGAAGACGGTATCCATGCCCGCCGGGGTTGTTAAGAGGTATCAAAACTATATCAGGTTTTATTTTCCTTGCGGCTGGGTAGAGTGTGATCGCCTTGGCAAAGGAGAAGGGGCCGTCCCCCCATGAGAGGAATTTGTCGCTGTTCTGTTTGCTGAAAGGGGAGGTGGAAGAGCCAGCAAAAAAGATATTGTCGCAACCGAATTTGGTCTTGGCTAAATCGGAGGCCTTTTCAACCGCATCTGGCGGCGCGGTGCATAGCAGAAGAGCTGTTGTTTTTTCCAATTATTCGTTTTTCCGTTATTTAGTTGTCCAATAAAAATATGTATGCCGCTAGGCTTTTCATGAAGCAAGTATCTGAAAGAATTGTACCGATTTTTTTATGGTTTTTTATGTTTTCTTTGAGAATAATAATTTGGGTATTGAAAGTGAGCAATCCGGGGTGGCGGTGTTCCACACCGGATTGCTTTTCAGTTACTCTGCGAGACTGCATACTGTTGATGGGCGGGCAAATCCAGGCTATTACCGTTTGTTAAATGCTTTCTACAGAAAAACCGGTTGTCCTGTCCTGATAAATACATCATTCAATGTGAGAGGAGAGCCGATAGTCAATACCCCTGAAGATTCCTACCGTTGTTTTATGCGAACGGGAATGGATTATCTTGTTATGGGGAACTGTTTGATCGACAAAACAGAGCAATCCGAATATGAAGAAGATGGAAAATGGAAAGACGAGTTTGTGCTTGATTAAATATGGGTGAAAGGATGGTCTTGAGGATATGAAGATGTTAAAGAGGCTGTTTGTCAGGCTGTTTCTGATATTGTTTTATTTTCTTATTCTGATTCCGGCCGGAATCGTTTTCCGAATTTATAATTCCGATGCTCTGGAAGTGAAAATAAATCCGGAAGCCGAATCATACTGGAAAAAGCGTGATATGGAGAGTGGTAAAGAAAGATACGATTTCCAATATTGAGGAGAAGCTGTAATTGTTTGCGCATTTATGGCGGGAGGGTGACTATGAAACCGGTTTGATTACCGGCTTTGTTGCGTATATTTATATTACATGTATGCGCATGCAACGATTTTTGGCAGTTGCAATATTATTAGATGGAAATAAATCATAAAAGCTTTACTGCATTACGAAAGTGTGCTAATATTATGCACTATGAAGCTCTTTAATATTGTTCGTCGTTTTATTTTAGCGCTATTTGGAAAAGTCGAGAAGAGAGAAAGCAAGACGCAAGATAACATCTACCCGCTGTGGTAACTGCTTAAGCATAAATTATATTTAGTCGAGTGACTGTTTTTCGACGCTGTCCGTAGCACAAAATCTTTCGGGGGGAAGACTTGGCCGTTAATATACTCATATCGTTTGTTCTTCTGCATGTAGCTGTTGTTATCAGGGCTGTATGGCTTTTTGCCGAGACAGGGAAGGGGAGAACCACTCCCGGCGGAGCTACAAGGTATGGAACATCATTTTTCATATTGTTTGCGGCTATTTCTATTAGTGCATGGTTATATTTCGGATCGTCATTGTACGCAATAACTTGTTTTATTCTTCTCTTTCTGGCGACTGAAGCGGTCTTGCTCTATTTTTTCAAAAGGCCGGGACCGCCGCCGGTATTTTACCGGTTCCATCCTTTCAAAGCATATGAAGCGGTCCCAGAGGCAACAAGGCGGACCGGAGAAAAATCGAACCGAGCCGGATTTCGCGGGCCGGATATTGAAAGGGCTAAACCCAAAGATGTATTCAGGATATTCCTTGTCGGTGGATCAACTACCTACGACGGCGCTCACGGGGATGGAAGAAACTATGGAGACTTCATAAGTGACGAACTGAACGAAAAATTCAGCAATAAAAGGTTCGAGCTTGTGAACTGCGCTTTGCCGGGATACACCAGCATGCAAAGCCTGATCCTTACTGCATCCAAACTTGTGGACTATGCGCCGGATGTAATAGTTTTCATGCACAGTATCAATGATGCAAGCATGAGACTTCTGAATATTGAGCAGACTGACTATTCCGCTCCATACGGTCCGTATATTGTGCCTGAAAAAAAGCCATGGGAGGATTCGCTTCTGTTTTCCATGCTCCTTGCGGAGTTTAACACTCTTCACAATCGCTGGTTCAGGAACGGACCCGAAGATCTGGAGCAACTGGTATTTAATCCTGAATATTATTCTCTTATCACAGGTATTGAAAGTGAATGGGCAAAGGAAAACCTGGAAAAAGGGAGTACCTATTCATACAGGAGAAACCTGATTTCAATGATAGGACTCAGCCGGATGTTCGGGTTTGATCTTGTTTTATGCACGGCACCGATCAATAATCATCCGGCATGCGTATGGAAATGGTGGCATAAATATAGAATACAGGCGATCACGGAAAATAACGAAGAAGCGCTCAGGGTTGCGTCGGAATACTCCCTGCCTGTTGTGGACCTTGCAAAGAAATTTAACGGGAAGTTGGAATATTTTGTTGATCTTGTTCATATGAACATCGCGGGTCAGATGGCAAAATCAAAACCGGTCGCGGAAGCGATCGGTGAAATATTCATCAGACGGAGAAACGACATTTTCCAGAGCCAGGCCAGGTAAAAGAAGCTAGTTGGTTTCAGAATATAGCAAATTTGATGTTTGTCGTCGCGTTTTTCGGCGCGCCGTTGGCATCGTTTAGTTTGCCCTGAAAGTTTATTTTCAGCGGAACGGCTTCAGCCGGTGCCGTTAAAAATATTGATATGTGAAGTTATGTTTGTGAAAAGTGGAACGTCCGGGATGGGTTTTATTCCAGACAGCCTATTGGATCATTCGCATCGAAGAAAGGCGTATCCTCGGCGCTGGTCAACGCTCAGTTCTTCTATTTTGCTAAAACCGGCGGTTCGGAGCATCGCCTTCAAACATGCGAGGTTCGGCGTCCACCAATGGGAAAAATCGAGGGAGTTCGGCCCAGATACGTCGATGCCCCCTTCGGTAAATGACATTATAGGTTTTTCCGATGTATCGATATCCATGGTAGTTTGGAGAAACA
This sequence comes from Nitrospinota bacterium, assembly GCA_029881495.1. Taxonomy (NCBI): domain Bacteria; kingdom Pseudomonadati; phylum Nitrospinota; species Nitrospinota bacterium. The sequence continues at coordinate 124,067 of JAOUMJ010000002.1, forward strand.
TTTCACCTTTGCACACGCTCCTTGCCCTGGCGAGGCCAAGCATCGGATTCAGGAGGTGATAAAGTACGCCTAAATAAAGCACGGTGTCGAACATGCCGAGTTTTTCCGGCGAGATTTCATAAGCGGTCATCCCGACCCGCTTCACGCTGGAGTTGAAGAGCCGTTTGGCAATTTCGAAATTTTTTGCCAGTTCATTGGGCACGCTTTCCCCGCCGGGGGAAATTTTGCGTATTTGGCTTTCATATATTTTACGGCTTTCGCCTAGCCCGATGTCCATATCCTCGGAACTGTCGATATCCACGCCAACGACCTCGCGTGCCCCTTTTTTCTCCACAATGAAACTGTAATAACCGTCTGCCATTCCAACATCCAGCACCCGCTTCCCCTTAAAACAGTCGAGCAGTTCAAATTGGGGAGAAAGGATTTCGTTGGGGGAATATCCATAGCTTTTAACGCCGTTTCCAAAATCGATAGAATGGAACCACCTTGAAGAGTCCACTTCCTTTTGCATTTCGCGAATTGATGGAGGCGCGGCAGATACAACCTTGAACAGGCCGGGGTTGTGGAAGAAGCTTGTGTAATACCTTGCACAACGCGTAAGTTCTTTCCGTTTCTCCTGCAAAAGCGAAAGAGCGCGGCCATGTGTGATCTCGAGGAATATCCTGTCCGGTCGACCGTCTTTGTAACACATATCGGCATCTTCTTTGTCGAAAATGTCTATCATCTCCTTGACCGAATCATGTGTGATAAGAATTGTTGGGCATCCCGCTGGAACTCTCAATATAGAATGAGGCTTAACCTTTTCGTTGAAAGAGATGATCCTGTCGAAAGGGGAATCCTCGCCGACATAGAGGCGTATCCCTTCGGGCAAAGCTTTATCGGGTATTCCGGCCTGATTGCCGCACGCGATCCAGACTACAGGGAGTATATTCCTTAGGAAGAGAGCCGTCTCAAGCGATCTTTCATCGAATACGGAGGTTTGGACATATCCTGCGATTCTTTTGAATTCTTCATTCAAACTGCACCGCCGCTTGAAGATTCATTTTACGCGGACCTATGCCATCTTGGGAAAGTTTCCAGAAAACTTCTCTCGCTTTTTCATGCAGGGGGACAAGGTGCATGCACTTTTTGACATGCTCCATAGCTTCCTCCTTCATCCCTTTCGATAAATAAATATCGGCGATATGGTAATGCGCGCCTCCGGCGAACGAAAGGGCGTCATCGTAATCGAGCGACGTCGCGATTATCCTCTCGAATATCTCAAGCGATTCGTCGCCCATGCCGAGCCTCTTGCGTGCGGAGGCGGCAAGGTATAGCGGTTTTAGAAGCTGGGGGAAGCGTTCAAGGATCTTTTCCGCTTCCTCTATCGTTCTTTCATGCTCTCCGCAGTTGAAGATATCCTCAAGTTTTTTCAGCTCCTCCTTGACAGCCTGTCTGTCTTTCGTGAGGAGGGCGGTTTTCTGCATCTGGATAGATTTTACTTCCCTGACGGTTTCCTGCCCCTTGGCTATTTCAAACCTTTTCGCGAGAGTCTGGAGGCTCTCTTTTATCTCGTCGCCGGAGTAGTGGGGATAACTTATCACGCTCCCCAGTACGCCGTTGAAGTTCTCATGATCGTCAGATTTAAGCCAACCCTCTTTGACGGCCTTTGTATAGAACGGCGTGCCGGGGTGGGGGACCGCTATAGATTCCTGATGGCTTGATATAAGCCCTTCGGAAAGGAGATTAGCGCCGTAATCGATGGTTGCCAGGTCGCCTTCCTTTGAAGAGCCGGACGCGCCGATGATGAATGTGCCGTACATCTCAATCCCTATCTTTTTTGCCAAGCGGAGAAGGTTTTCGAGCCTTTCAGGTTTTGTTTTTCTCCCGATGCTTCTGCTGGTGGTATCGTCTATCGTTTCTATTCCTATCCGCAGGCGGTAGTAACCGGCCTTCTTGAGCGCTACGAGTATCTCCTCGTTAAGGAGGAGGTGGTTCGCCATCGCTTCGTAGTGGAGATCGTTGTTGCCGGATGCGACTATTGCGTCGCACAGCTTCAATATCCAATCTTTCTTTACGATGTGTGTCTCTTCATTGAAGAAGACACCTTCGATGCCTGGATATTTCGAGCGCAATGTCTCAATCTCGCCGATGATGCGCTCCGGGCTTCGGGCGCGCCAGTTAGGCTTTTCGTAGTAGACGTTTCCGGCTACGCAGAAATCACATGTGTATGGACAACCGCGCGTGGCGTGCACCTCTATGGAGCGGTAGCGGGTCCATCGGCATCCGCCGGAGTAGCTATAATCTATTCTTCGGATGTCATCGTCCTCCGGATCGGGGAGTGAATCGATATTGAGTATATGACGGTGTGGATTTGGGTATAGACCCTGAATAGACGATGGCTCCAGGCCGAGAAGGATATCCTTTACCGTCTCCTCGTACTCGCCGATACATGCGTAATCGTTCCCGTCCTCCAGCACCTTCTGCGGATAGACGGTCGGGTACTGGCCGGTCATTATTATCTTCGTGCCGAGCTTTGCCTTTATCGCTTTTGCGACCTTGAGGGTTTCACCGTAGGTAACCGTGTCCGCCTCGAAGACGACGTAATCGGGCTTTTCGTATTCAAGGTAGCGGAGGTAGTCTTCCGTTGTAAAGCGGAGCCATGTGCCGTCCACCATCTTCACGTTTGCGTTCGGCAGGTCCCTCTTTAGCAAGGAAGAGAGGTAGGCAAGCTCATACGGGAAGAAGATGAAGACGGGGTAATCCTGAAAGAGGGAGGTCCACCTGCTTGGGAAGGGGCATGGGTAGCGGTTTCCCGAAAACCTGCCGGGGGAGGTGGCTACTACAACTTTCAAATCAAATCGCTCCTTTGCATAACAGCTTTATGTCGATGAAATGGAATTCATCGTTAAAGGCCCAATACATCCTTGTCGGCATTTTGGCGGCAAAGTTGATAACGTTTGTATAGTACCTGAAATCCTTCTGGTTCATGGAGAGGATAACCGCGTCGTAGCTCTTTTTTCCGTTTATCGCCATCGCGGCGGTAGCGGGATTGAAGATGTTCGCCGGAAGAGGGAGGAAGTTTACATTTTCTCCCAGTCCTTCCATTACAACGCCCGGCTGGATGACGACGTCTATCTCGCACTCCGGGGCGACGGCGCGGATCGCCTTAATTCCGCTCACGGAATGCTCCATGGGGGATGACCTCAGGTAGAGGACGCTTTTCAGGTTCCCGCCGAGGATATCGCTTATGGAGAGTGTTTTCAGCCGGTCGTGGAAGAGCGGTTTCAGCTTTCGCGGTTCCTTGAAGAATCCTGCGAGCGGTTTGAGCACCTTCTCCCAGTAAAAATCGTTTTTAACCGCTTCGATATTCTTTCTTATCGCTTTGGAGAGCGACGGCCTTGCGGCGAGGAGCCTTATCTTCTCTGCAAGCGCCTTGTCGTCACCGCACGGTACGACATAGCCGAGCGAACGCTTTTCTACGAGGTCGCTAAGAGTGTTGCCGGGGTTTGTGAGTATTGGCAGCGAACCCCAGATGTAGTCCATCAGCCGTATGCGGAAAGAGAAGCGGTTCTCTATGTGATTAGGGAAGGTTGCGATACCGGCATCGGCCTCAGTGAGGTAGTAGCCATGCTCTTCGTACGGCACCCACTCCGAGTGGAAGAATACGTTTTTGTTGAGCAACCCTTTCCTCTTGGCGAAATTGAGGGTTTTTGTGTACATCTCGGACGGCTTTTTAAGCGCGGGGTGATGGGAAGGGATGAATACGAGTTTCGCGCGCGGAGAGGTTTTTACAAGGCGCGCCATCGCGCGGACAGGTGTAAGGGAGTCGTACCAGTTCCATAGCGAGCCACCCCAAATGATGAGAAAATCGTTTTTGCCGACACCTTCGATCTTTCCGCGCAGGATGTTTTTCCCTTTCGGCGGTTTTTTTCGCGGGATGCCAAAAGGGGCGATGTCTATCACGCTGTTGAAATTTTCCCCCTTGCCGTACTCCTCCGGGCGGAGTTTCCCGGTCATGGTAAGTATGCCGAGGTAGTAGTCCCTTTCGCGCTCATTGGAGCAGATGAAAAAATCCCCGGAGGAGATCTGCCTCTGCATTACTTCAATGCGGTTTGAGAAATAGGTGGACTTTTCGGCGAGCCCCATCTCGTCGTGCGGGAGGTGTTCCATCTCCTCGAAGTAGAGGAGCGCCAGAAGGTCGACGGCAACCGGTTTGTTCCTTTTTTCGGCCATCTTCATCACGAGAGGGGCTGGCTGGTTCGTATAGACGGCATCCGCCCAGTTTACTACCTCATCTATCTCTTCCGGGCTGTGGTAGTTCACGCGGTCAATGGGGAACTTCTCCCTGTGCGTTTCCACAATGTACGGAGTGATAAGCCGGACGTTGAAGGTTTTTGAAAGCACTCTTGCGACCTCAAGTTGCCTTATGCCGAGGCCGCCTATCTTTCCGGTTACAGGTTCGGTCCCGAAAACCGCTATTTTCTTAGTCATGGTCATTGTTTAAGGATATCTCTTTCAGCATTTGAGCGGCGGCGGCATGTCCTGGAAGAATTTTCAGGCATAGCCGGAGCATCGGTTCCCGTTTATTGGCGGGGGAAAGGCGGGCAAGGCGGAACCACGCGGCTCCGACAATCTCGTTCTGTTTTCCATGCCTGGCCAATTCGTCGAAAAACTGATACGCTTCATCTTTTTTTCCGAATGTCTCCTGTTTCGAGGCGACGGCATATTTCAGGTTTTCATTGCCGGGATTTTCGTTAAGGAACGCAAGGAGGCGTTTAAGGATTTCATTCTCTTTCCGATTCTTCAGTTGCAAAAGATCGAGAACGAGACGGGTCTTAAGCGCGTCGTCTCCGTCCTGCATTGTTAGTGCATTGTTGAAGAAATTTTCTGCTTCGTTAAGGGCGCCCATTGCCCTCGCGAGCGTTCCCCTGTAATAGGCCAATTCCATGCTATTCCCAAATAATTGCTCCTCTTCATCGATCAGTTTTCCGGCAGTATCGGTCTCTTTTGAAAGAATCTTCTGTTTTGCCAGAAGGAGCCTTGCTCCACGGAAAGAACTTTTAACTTTCAGCAAATCGTCCAGGTAATGTACCGCTTCGCTGTGCCGTCCGGCAAGATCAAGCAGTGTGGAGAGGTAAAAAAGGCCGTCGACATCATATTTATTGATGCGGCAGAGTTTTTTGCCTTCCTTGATCGCCCTGCGTATCTCGCCCAAATGGAGGTCGGTTTTATCGATGCCGGGAACCATCTCCCCTTTTGTAAGTTTTTCCATCAGCTCAAGTTTCGTTTTCCAGTAAAAGGCCAGCGGACTCCTTTCATGAATGACCGAGTGAAACCGGTAGATTGGAAACCTGCAATATGCGGTTTTTATAAGTTCATATCTAAGACCTGTAAGTTCCTGAAGGAGTTCCATGTCGAGGTTTGGGAAAGTCTTTATAATGTAAAGGGGCCTGTATTTGCTTATGCCGCCGATGACGGAGTCGAAATAGGTTGCCTTTATGCCTAGATCCCATGGACCTGTGGCGTAATGAATAAGCGCGTCGGTTGCCGGAAGGCCGGTGTAATAGTATAGCTGTGTAAAGTTTCCCCAAACGAAAATGCGTCCACGTTCATTTCGCATGCGGACCAGCCTTTTGATCGCCTTGCCGAGCTTTGGAAGGTATATAAACTGGTCGAACTTCCTGTATTTGGAAAGGGTTTTCATTGCCCTGGGGTGACGGTAGTAAGGGAACTTTATCAGGAATATTATCAGGGCGGTACCGAATATAACCGCAAACGCCGCATCGGAAAAGAGAGAATCATGCGTGCGAAGGAAATCGAGCGACATGCCGGACGCAACCGCCAGTATTGCGATCAAGGGGAGGTAATGATACCTCGAAAAGAATTTCTGCAACACTTGAGCAACGATGGCGGTTACTGTCAGGGATATATACCATAACCAGTTATCGTTTTGATATGAAAGCGCAAGTGAAGGGATCCCCGCGAGCCACAGGGGGAGAGTGGACGTAAAAACATCAAAAAAGTCGGCGCGGATACTGCCGTACTTTTTCTTCAAATTTGCCATGGGGGCCGCGACAGCGATACGCACGGCTACGCCTGTTTTCCCTTCCTTGCCGAGGTATCCAAGTTGGTAGTCGAGATAGAAGGATATAATAATCGGAATACCTGTCCATAAGGCGAGCGAGTACGCATAGATATCGCCGTAGTAGTAAAGAGTAGATAATAGAAGAGGTAGTACAAATATACCTGCCGTAAGTTTCATTATGCACATTGCGGCAAGAAACATTCCTGCATACGGTATATTCTCCGGGCTGTCCAGAAGCAATAAAACCGCAATGAGCAGTAGAGGTAGATAAAGCTGTTCGTTATTGAAGGAGTTCGTATAAAGAGAAGGCGAGGTGGCAAAATAGGCATATAGAAGACCGGCTACAAGAGAAGAGTCAGGATTGCTTGTCAGCTCGAAAACAAGCATTGCAACCGCCATGGATGTTGCCGAATGCGCCGCCATGAGCAAAAGCCTTATGCGAACGATTCCGAACCTCGGGTCAGTGCCGTATATGGCGTCCTGGATCAGCATTTTCCACTGCGGGAAAAATGCAAAAACATCGCGTTGCCATTTTATTCCCCTGGAAGCAAACGCCGCTCTGTAAGTATGGAAGGCGAAATCTTCATCCATCGGAAACCCAAGGAAGGGAATCCTGAATATGGCGGCAAACACGCCGACGATTATCAAGAAAGGCAAAAGATGCAAGTACATTACAAATTAAATTCCGATTTCAAAATACTGAAATTCATAAATAAATCCCTATAACCAAACTAGTTTGTTCACTATACGTCGATATGAATTCTGGCTTGGAAGACAGTATATTCCGGCTATTGCAGTAATTTCCAATTGTAAAATTATAAATGCCAAGGTGAGTAGTTTGGCAATTATTTAATCCCTGGTCTTTGGAGCCCATGCCGGCCCAAAAGCTTCTCCATTCAAAAAAGTGATTTGTGTCTGGTTTGTTCCGGTAGAGTTGCAGATAAATATCTGCTGAGTGCCGTTTCTTGTGCTTGTGAAAGCGATGTGCCTTCCATCGGGCGACCATGTGGGGGATTCGTTGCTCCCCTGGTAAATTGTCAGCTGTTTTTCAAATCTACCGTCAACCCTTCTGACATGCAGGTTGAAATTGTTATCGAGTATTCCTGAAAAAGCGATCATATCCCCCCTCGGAGACCACGAAGGATCAGCGTTATAGTTGCCTATATAAGTGAATCTCTCTTTTTTGTTGCCGTCCGCGTCCATTATATATATTTGCGGCGAACCGGAAATATCGGAAACGTACGCGATCTGTTTGCCGTCCGGTGAAAAGGTAGGGGAGGTTTCAATGGACCTTGTGGATGTTAGCCGGGAAAGGTTTTTCCCCTTGAAATCGACTGAAAAGAGATCGGAGTTTCCCCTGGTAGACATGGTGAATACTATTTTTTTACCGTCCGGCGACCAAGTGGCTGAGGTGTTAATCCCTATTTTCTTTGAAATAACGACATGTTCCCCTTTTTCAATATCCAGCATGTAGAGATCCGGATTGTTCTTGCGGTATGTCGTATACAGTATCCAGTTGGCCGACGGCGACCATGAAGGGAATAGCACTATGCTCTTGTCGTTCGTGAGCTGGGCGACATTGTGCCCGTCATAATCCGAAACGGCAAGCTCTTTGAACCCTTTTATCCTTGTTGTGAACGCAAGATTTGTTTCCGCGATGCCTCGTTCCCCGGAGAAGAGGTATACGATCTGGTCCGAAAATCTGTGAACCATTTTCCGAAAAACATTTGGAGTTCCCGTATATTTCGTGCCAGCGATCTGTTCCTTTCGCTCGACATCGTATACGCGCCCCTCGACAACTATTTCCTTGTTCTGGTTCGCATAATACTCTCCGTAAATTATTGCGTCCGCGCCCAGATCTTTCCATGCCTGCCAATCGGTTTTCCCCGATTTTATCTCCTTGTCAATGATGTCCTTGATCATCTGCTTGTTGTCAATTATCTCGAAATGTCCGCTGAAATTGAGGTCAAACGTGACGATCCTCTCGGCAATGACCCCCATTTTTTCAATGTCAGGGATAGCGTTTTCGGTGTTTCTGAGAGTGAAATTAAGAATGGCGATCCTCACCGCGGAACCTCTCTGCCTCTCCACGTTTATGAATACTTCGGCGCTGTGGGCGAATCCACCGAACGGAATGAACGCCACAACAAAAAGGAGTATCGTTAATGCCGGTATCTTAATGTCTTGAAGTGATCTTAAAACCAAAATGAACCTCCAGAATATCTTCCTTGTAACCGGGCGGCAGCGGGGGGAAAGGTTCCGACATCTTTACCGCTTCAAGGGCGGATTTGTCGATAAATTCGTCGTTTGACGATTCTTCAACCTTGACGGCTTTCAACTTTCCATTCTTGTCTATTTGAAAATATATTAAAACCCTGATGGTGGAGCTGGAAAGCGTAGTTACCATCAACGTGTCCCAGTTCCCGTATATTTTAGTTTCCATCGCGATAAGGTACCACTCGTATGGAAACTTTTTAATATCTATGGTTCCGCCAGTCTTTTGTTTATTTAACTGCGCGGCGGCCGCTTCATCTTCCTTTTTTATCTCCTTTTCAACGCTCTTCTTCTCTACGGCATCAGCGGTCTTGGTGGATACTTTAGATTCAACAGGCGCTATCTGCTTGGAAGGTATTTTTGACTTGGAGGGAGCTTCAAATTTATCTGTTTTCCTGTTTGTTTTCTCCTTTACCAGAGTTGTAGTTGCCGTTGAAAGCGGGCCAGGATCTATTAAGTGTACCGCGTATGATTCCTGGGTGGGTTTCTTTATGAATGCCGGCTTGAAAAGGGATGCGATAATTACTGCAATGATGATTACAACATGCAACGAGAGGGAATATATGCAGGCCTTGATGAAGGTATCAATGCTGTCTGCCGGGCTTTTTCTGCGTAAAACAGGTTCGGTCTGCAGGTTCATAACCTACCTCGTGACTGTAAGGGGCTCTGTTATCATGCCGAGGTTTACCACTCCGGCTCTCCTTACAGTTGCCATTACTTTTACAACATAGCCGTAAGGAAGAGCCTCATCGGCCTTCAGGAAAACATCCACTGACGGATTTAGTCCGACGATGTCCTTCAGTTCCTTGCCTAGGTCTACAAGGCTGATAAGTTTGTCGTTGAAATAAATCTGCCTGTTCCTGTAGACGGCGATGGAATATTTCTCTTCCTTTATGATTGAATTCGAATCTACCTTGGGAAGTTTGATCTCCATTCCGTGCATGGCAAGCGGCGCCGTGACCATGAAGATTATAAGAAGCACAAGCATTACGTCTACGAACGGGGTCACGTTGATATCGGACATCACCGGGTGCGAGCGCTTGAATCTCCTGTGAAAACTCATCTTTTAACGAAATTTTTGTCGATGAGTGAAAGGAAGTCGAGGCTGAAGTTGTCCATCTCCGAGGCGAAAACCTTTATCCTGTGCGAGATGTAATTGTAGCCGATGACGGCAGGGACTGCGGCGAGAAGCCCAGCGGCGGTGGCTATCAAGGCCTCCGCGATACCAGGGGCGACAACAGCGATGTTGGATGAGCCGGTAAGTCCGACGGACTGGAACGCTTTCATGATCCCCCACACGGTCCCGAAAAGGCCGACAAATGGGGCAGTGGAGCCGGTAGTTGCCAGAAAAAACAGGAAGCGCTCCATACGGGTTATCTCCTCGGCCACAGCACGCTCCAGCGAGCGTCCGATACTGTCGAGCTTGTTCAGGAAAAAACGTTTGTCCCCTTCGGCGGATTCAATTCCGGATGCCTTGAACTGGCTGGCGAATTCGGCATACCCCGCAAAAAATACTCTTGCCATGGGGCAGCTCTTCATTCCGCGTGATGTGTTATATATCGATTCCAGGCTCTTCTTTTTCGAGAATACGTTTACAAATTCGTTGGTTTCTTCCCTTATCCCTTTGAATGAAAAAATCTTGTAGATTATTATTGCCCAGGAAAAAACGGAGAATAGCAGCAAAAGAGTAAGTACCAGCATTCCAACAGGGCCGGAATTTACGACCATATCCGCTACGCTTCCGGTGTGTGTGGTGGTTATTGGTGCAGGGTTCACTTCAGCCTCCAGTTAATGCGAAATTCATTATAAAAATAGATATTCTAATGTTTCAAAGGATATTAGTCTATTCCCTTTTAAAGAGATAAGGGGCCCTCTCTTTAGTATCATGGAATCATGATAGTTATCCTGCGGCTTATAATTGTCCTGATAATCCTCTGGCTTGCGCTCGGATTCCTCAAAAATATGGCGGTTAAACTACGCGAGATTCTAAAGAAAAGGGCGTATGGAAAAGGGGGGCAGATCGCCGACATGGTGAAGGATCCGGTCTGCGGTTCCTATGTGGCGGTTGAGCATGCAGTCAGGGTCACAAAAGACGGGGTCGAATACTATTTTTGTTCAAAGGAATGCAGTGAAAAATATTTGTGATTTAGCAGAACATTTTTGAGTGTAAAATAGAGTCAACATTGGGAGGTCCGGTATTTGCCGGGAGGTCACCTTGTTATGTAGGTCTGTTTTTTTATTGCCGGCAGGATAAAGCTGGAAAGTTTTTGCAATGAAAATTCAAGTGGAACCGAGGCTCTCCTTTTCTGTTTTTCCTCTTCTCATCTTGTTCATTTCTATATTAGCAGTACCGAATTCCTCTTTCGCCAAGGAACAAACCGTATCGAAAAACATGAAGCCGGACGAACACCTGATAATATCCGGGATGGTCGAGGATCCCCACGGCAAGCCGGTGCCGGAAGCGGTAGTCAGGATATTTATAAATGGAAACGAGTATGGCGCCGGTGAGAGCGAAGGGGGAGTGATACATACATCCAACCAGGGTACTTTCCATATAGACCTTCCACTATACAAGGGGGAGGTTTACGATTCACAAATTGAACTCGAAATATCGAAAAACAGCTTCAGGAAAATCGAGAAATTCCATGTAAAAGATGTACAGATGGCTGGGAAGAGCGATGACGAGAAACCCCGCTATCTGTTTGAGAAAACATTCCAAATGACTCATGACGCCGGCCCCGCGTACTTTATTGCGGCAATAATCCTGGTGCTTGTATATATTTTCATAGCCTTCGACATAATCCACAGAACCCTGGCCGCGATGCTTGGTGCTACGCTCCTCCTTTTCATCTCCTATACGCTTGGAACCTTCTTCCCGGAATATTTTGTCCTGTCATTCGAGAATGCGATAGGTTTTGTAGATTTCAACGTGATATTCCTCCTGATGGGGATGATGATAATTGTAGGGATCATGAAAGAGACCGGGATTTTCCAGTGGCTAGCCTACAAATCTTTTCAATATTCTAAAGGCTCGGTATTCGGCCTTACAGTGATCCTGATGGCAGTAACGGCAGTTACATCGGCATTTCTCGACAATGTCACGACCATGCTCCTGCTGACCCCGGTGACAATTGAGATAGCCCTCGTTATCAATGTTAGCCCGGTCTCGCTCCTTATCCCTCTTGTCCTTGCCAGCAACATCGGCGGCACAGCAACATTGATAGGCGATCCACCGAACATAATGATCGGTTCCTATGCTCACCTTACCTTCAATGATTTCCTGATAAACCTCACACCTGTTGTAGTTATTGTTTTTGTGATTCAGGTAGTCATGATGAAGATCATTTACGGCAGGGAGTATGAGAAGGCGAGGATTGTCGATCTGGAACAGCTCACGGAAAGGCTTTCGAAAGAGTACCGGATAAGGGATAAAAGGCTCCTTTCGATTTCCGGGGTCATACTGGCCGGAGTCATCGCCCTTTTCATCGCACATGGTGCGCTTCATATGGAGCCGGGGATTGCCGCCATAACCGGCGCGGCCTTCCTTCTGCTCTTCAGCGGAGTGAACATTGTGCATCCGCTTGAAAAGGACGTTGAATGGTCCACCCTGATATTCTTTATAATGCTCTTCATAATAGTAGGCGCGTGCGAGGAGACCGGACTTATCCAGGCAATTGCCGACCAGGTAATAGTGATGTCGCAGGGTAGTCTGGTAATAGCAATAATTCTAGTTCTCTGGGTTTCGGCGATAACAAGCGCGCTTATCGATAACATTCCGTTTACCGCGACAATGTTGCCTGTCGTGGCTCACCTGACGCAGACATTGCCGGGTGCGGACTCCACCATCCTCTGGTGGGCATTGGCATTCGGAGCCTGTTTTGGCGGTAACGGCTCCTTGATAGGTGCCTCTGCGAACGTGGTAACCGCCGGACTCTCCGAAAAGGCGGGATACCCGATAAGTTTTCTCGGTTTTGCGAAGATCGGATTTCCAGTAATGGTAATGTCGATGATAGTGGCAACCTTATGGCTTGTTTTCGTCGAGATGTAGGGAGATAGATGTGGTTTATAAGCATGTTGTCTGCATAGTGGACGGCTCGAAAGAGAGCGAAAAGGCGGAAACAAGAGCGGCTGAGATCGCCCGGGATAACGGAGCCGAACTCACCTACCTTTTTCTTGAGGATACAGGCTTTCTCTCAAGGAGGGCTCCTCTCACAAAGGGGGGTGGTTCCCTTGAAAGGGGGATGGATAATATCGGGAGACTGCTCCTTGGCAAGGCCGGGGAGAGAGCCAGGAAGGTCGGAATTCCATGCCGTGAAGAGATATTGAAGGGGAATGAAACCAAAATGCTGATAGAAAAACTGCCGGAGATGAAAGCCGACCTCCTTGTCGCGAGTATTGCGCACGCCGGTCTCCTTTTTGATATCGACAGGAACGATCTGGATACGAAAATTGAGGAAATACGGGAAAAGACTGGTGTGGATACCCTCCTGTTCTGATTTTACGGCATGTTATAAACAGCTCATTTACCCCGTATCCGGTTTTTTTTTGCTCGGGGCAGATTTTTACTTGAAGTTATCTCATTTCTTGATAGTATCTCTCCTTTAAATCTTGAGGGTGGCAATTACCGGATATAATGACGGAATCTGAAGGCAGACAAATAGGGGAAGCCGCCAGGTTAATTTGCCGGGATTATTGATTTTATTAAAAGGCATATATTGGAATGATAGAAGTCAACTGGACCTTTTTCCTGCAACTGGCGAATTTTCTCGTCCTTGTTTATCTGCTGAACCGCTTCCTTTTCAAGCCGATCATGGAGAATGTGGAAAAGAGGGATGAAAAGCTCAAGGCGTTGAGTGAGGAAACGGCCATCCTGAATGATAAAGCCGACAAGCTTCTTGAGGAGTATGAGAAAAGCCTAGAAGAGACCAAGAAATCGACACATGAGATGCTCCACAAGGCAAGGCAGGATGCAAATGCCGAGCAGGAAAAGATCATAGGCAAGGCAAGAGCGGAGTTTTCGGTCCAGGTGGGGAAGGCCAACGAGGATATTAAGAAGTACGCCCAAACCGCCAGCGAGGAACTGAAAAAGGAAGCATCGGCCATTTCAAAAGTAATGATCTCAAAAATTGTAGGGGAAAATTAGGGTGAAGCGAGCCGCTGTTTTTCTTTGGGTCATGATGCCCTCCATCGCCTCGGCTTCGGGTGGCCTGCATCATGCAGAAGAGTGGATACTGAAAAGGGATGGAGCCTGGATATTCAACTTTCTTATCCTGTTCGCCGGAATTTACTGGATCATGATCAAATTCATAGTCCCTGCGCTCAAGCAGAGGGCCGATGATATTGCCGATTCCATTACCGATCTGGAGAACGCCAAGAGCAAGGCGGAAGCAAGGCTTAAGGAGTTCGAAAAGAAGGCAAGCGATTTCGAGATGGAAAAGACAAGGATGAAAAGCGACGCGGCCCATCAGGGGGAGCGGATTAAAAGGGATACTATCGACGAAGCCAAGGCCCAAAGCGAGAGAATTCTGAAAAAGGCGAAGGAAGAGATAAATTCCGAGATCGCCCGTGTGAAGCTTCGCCTGAAACACGAAACGGTCGAATTGGCGGTCAGTGTCGCCAGGGACGCGCTTTCAAAGAGCGTCAAGGAGAAAGACCATAAGAAAATAGTAAAAGAGTATCTCGCCGAGATCGAGGGGGGGAGATGAAAGATAAAGGAACAGCCCGAAGGTACGCGTCGGCAATTCTTTCCTGCGCCGACAACGACAAGGAGATAAGGGGTTTTGGAAGCGAGTTGGCCCAGTTCTCGGACGCTTACAGAGAAAATTCCGACCTGAAGAAGATCCTGTTGCACCCAGGCATACAGATAGATTCAAAGAAAAACGTATTGGCTGACATCTGCAAGAAGCTCAAATTCTCAAAAACAGTTGGTCAAGCTCTTATTGTAATACTTGAGAACGGGCGGATGAACCTGATAGTTCAGATATCCGAAATATACACTGAGATGTCCGCTGAAAAACTTGGCGAAGTGGCGGTGCATGTGTCATCGGCGCATCCCCTTTCAAGCGCGGAAAATGCCGAAGTGGAAAAACTGTTTTCTTCCATCACCGGCAAAAAGGCGAAGGTAGAAGTAAAGGTCGACGAATTGCTTATTGGGGGTATCGTCGCCCGTGTAGGTAGCAAGGTGTACGACGGCAGCGTCAGCAACCAGCTGAAGTTGATGGGAATTAAACTAAGACAGGAGGCTTAGAAACGTGGCTATAAGTGCGCAGGAAATAAGTGGAATAATCAAGAAGCAGATCGAAGGCTTCGAAAAGGAAGTAGAGCTAAAAGAGGTAGGTACGGTCATATCCGTCGGTGACGGTGTTGCGAGGATCTACGGCATGGAAACCGCCATGGCCGGCGAGCTGGTCGAATTCTCGGGCGGCGTTACCGGAATGGTGATGAACCTTGAGGAAGATTCGGTAGGCGTTGTTCTTTTCGGCAATGACACCGGCGTTAAAGAAGGGGACGAGGTAAAAAGAACGGGCAGGGTTGCGGAAGTGCCGGTTGGCCCCGAGCTTTTGGGCCGCGTTGTGGATGCACTTGGCCGACCGATTGACGGCAAAGGGCCGATAAAGACTGACAAATTCGGGGCGGTTGAAAAGATAGCCCCTGGCGTTATCGAGAGGAAATCGGTGCATGAGCCGCTTCAGACAGGAATTATGGCGATAGACTCCATGATCCCAGTCGGAAGAGGACAAAGGGAGCTGATAATCGGCGACCGTCAGACAGGAAAGACAGCTATTGCCATTGACACGATAATCAACCAGAAGGGTCTGGATGTTAAATGTATTTATGTCGGTATTGGTCAGAAAAGATCGACGATAGCCCAGGTGCATAAGAAGCTTGAGGAGTCGGGCGCGATGGAGTACACGACCATCGTTTCCGCTACAGCCTCCGAGCCGGCGCCGCTCCTTTACATAGCCCCTTTCGCGGGTTGCGCGATAGGCGAATGGTTCATGGAAAACGGCCAGCATGCGCTAATCATTTACGATGATCTTTCAAAGCAGGCTGCCGCTTATCGCCAGCTTTCACTCCTCCTGAGGAGACCGCCCGGACGCGAAGCGTACCCTGGAGACGTTTTCTATCTCCATTCGAGGCTCCTCGAAAGGGCGGCGAAACTGAACGATGCGAAAGGGGCAGGTTCGCTTACCGCGTTGCCGATCATCGAAACGCAGGCAGGCGACGTTTCAGCCTACATCCCGACAAACGTAATATCGATCACCGACGGGCAGATATACCTTGAAACCGACCTCTTCTTCTCGGGCGTAAGACCTGCGGTTAACGTGGGCCTTTCTGTTTCGCGCGTAGGTGGTGCGGCTCAGATAAAAGCGATGAAAAAGGTCGCGGGTACACTCAGGATGAGCCTCGCGCAGTACCGTGAGCTTGCGGCATTTGCGCAGTTCGGCTCCGACCTCGATGCGGCGACACAGTCTCAGTTGAACAGGGGTGAACGTCTGGTGGAGATACTGAAACAGAAGCAGTATTCCCCGTATCCTGTTGAACGGCAGGTTGCTGTCATTTACGTGGCAAGCAAGGGGTTCCTCGACGATGTGGCAACGGATAAGATTCAGGAGTTTTCAGCAGGGTTTCTTGATTTCCTCGTGAACAGGTTCAAAACAGTGCTCGACGATATTCGCGAGAAGAAGGAAATTTCTCCTGATTCCGAAGCGAGTCTCAAAAAGGCCGTCGAGGAGTTTAAATCCAGGTTTTAAACTATGCCAAATTTAAAAGACCTTAAACGAAGAATCAAATCTGTCAAGAATACCCGGCAGATAACAAAGGCGATGAAGCTTGTTGCCGCCGCGAAGATGCGGAAGGCACAGGAGAACGTTATCGCCTCGCGCCCGTATCATGACAAGATGTTCCAGGTTCTGCACTCCCTGGCCGACCGTTCGCAGGAATCATCACATCCTCTGATGGAGGAGAGGGAGGAGAAGAACATTCTTGTTCTCCTTATATCGTCGGATAAAGGGCTGTGCGGAGGTTTCAATACCAATCTCATCAAAAGGACGGAACAGCTGGTGCATGACAACGAAGGGAAGGGTATTTACCTGAATGTCGCCGGCAAGAAGGGGCGGGACTACTTCGCTACCAGGAACATTATCAAGAATAAGGACTATCCCGATTATTTCAGGCATATAGGCTATGAATTTGCGGCGGAGATAGCAGCCGACGCTATTGAGATATTTCTTAGCGGAAAGGTGGACAGGGTTTACCTTGTCTACAACAAGTTCGTATCGGTGGCAACCCAGAAGGTGATCATATCCCCGATACTTCCCCTTTCAGCAGACAGGCGAAGACGAAAGCGCCCGGACCTGAAAATAGAGGATGAAGAGTACAAGCTGGTAGATTACGTTTACGAGCCGTCCGTCGGGGAGATACTTACCGACATAATCAAGAAATATGTCGAAGTAGAGGTCTACCAGGCGTTGCTGGAATCATGGGCGAGCGAGAACGGCGCCAGGATGGCGGCGATGGATAACGCTACTCGCAACGCAGGAGAGATGATCTCCAAACTTACACTGAAGTACAACCGCGCAAGGCAGGCGGCGATTACCACGGAAATAATAGAAATTGTATCAGGAGCTGATGCCCTGGAAGGGTAGATGGAGGAGTAAATGAACGAAGGGAAGATAATTCAGATAATTGGTCCTGTTCTCGACGTGAGGTTCTCACAGGGAGCAATGCCGGCAATCTACAACGCTCTTATTGTCGAGATGGACGGCGGAAAAAGAAAGATCACTGCGGAAGTCGCCCAACACCTCGGCGAGGACATGGTACGCGCTGTATCAATGCAGCCGACGGACGGTATGATTAGGGGAATGACGGTAAAAGATACCGGTAAGCCGATATCGATACCTGTTGGCAACGGCGCGCTTGGCAGGATCATGAATGTTGTTGGTGAGCCAATCGACAATGCCGGTCCTATCAAGGCGGAAAGATATGACCCTATCCACCGCGAAGCTCCGAGCTTTGAGGATCAGGATACATCTAGCGAGATGCTTGAGACAGGGATAAAGGTTATTGACCTTCTCGAACCGTATCTGAAAGGTGGGAAGACTGGTCTTTTCGGCGGCGCGGGCGTAGGCAAGACGGTTCTTATCCAGGAGTTGATCCACAATATCGCCACCGGCCACGGCGGATACTCCGTTTTCGCGGGTGTAGGCGAAAGGACGCGTGAAGGAAACGACCTCTTTACGGAAATGAGCGAATCGGGCGTTATCGACAAGACGGCGCTTATTTACGGACAGATGACCGAGCCGCCAGGAGCGCGTTCCCGCGTCGGCCTGACAGGTCTTACCGTTGCCGAATACTTCCGCGACGTGGAAGGGCAGGACGTGCTCTTCTTCGTGGATAATATATTCCGTTTCTCTCAGGCCGGCTCCGAAGTTTCGGCTCTTCTTGGACGTATGCCGTCCGCCGTTGGTTATCAGCCGACACTGGCTACCGAGATGGGGGTTCTTCAGGAGAGGATCACATCGACAAAGAAAGGCTCGATTACTTCCGTTCAGGCGATTTACGTTCCTGCGGACGATCTTACCGACCCGGCGCCTGCGACAACATTCTCGCACCTTGACGCGACGACGGTTCTTAGCCGCTCCATCTCCGAGATGGGCATTTATCCTGCGGTTGACCCGCTTGATTCGACCTCAAGAATTCTTGATCCGCTTGTTGTTGGCGAAGAGCACTACTCCATTGCCAGACGCGTACAGGCTGTTCTTCAGCGAAACAAGGAGCTTCAGGACGTTATAGCCATCCTCGGCATGGACGAACTTTCGGAAGATGACAAGCTAGTGGTCTCGCGCGCCAGAAAAATTCAGAGGTTCCTCAGCCAGCCGTTCCACGTTGCCGAGACATTCACCGGCGTTAAGGGGTGCTATGTGTCTCTCAAGGATACGCTTGAAGGATTCAAGGCGATAGTTGATGGTGAAAAAGACGACGTTCCAGAACAGGCTTTCTACATGGTAGGGAGCATGGAAGACGTTATGAAAAAAGCCGAGACGCTTAAAAAAGGATAGACGGAGAAATTATGGAAGCGGAAAAGTTCCAGCTCGTTGTAGTCACACCGGCGAGCAAACCTGCGGATGTCGAGGTTACTTTCGTGTCCGCCCCCGGAAGCGAGGGGGAGTTTGGGGTGTTAAAAGGGCATACGGAGTTCCTTACGACCTTGAAACCCGGCGTGATCAGGTATGAAACCGAGGATGGTGAATTTTTCCTTTCGGTGAGCTGGGGTTACGCCGAGGTAAAGGGCGAGTCAGTCACGATACTTGCAGAAACCTCTGAGCGTGCGGAAGACATAGATATGGACCGCGCTAAAAAGGATTTGGAACATTGGCAGAAGGAGCTTTCCGCGCTTTCTCCCGATGATGAGAATTACCAGAAATACCAGTTGAAATTGGAGCGCGCTCAGGCAAGATTGGATACAGTAAACCAGCTACAGAGCAAGTAAAGCATTTACCGGGGGAGGTATCACCGTTAAAAGGGTACTGGTTTGGCTTACTACAGTCGCTCTAATCCTCTGTTCCGGATCGGCCCACTCGCAGGAAAACCCTGCGCCGCCGGAGGATTTCCCCGATTACATTATTCGCGAGATTATTTTCAAAAGAGATAACGTATTCGATCTCAATGATCCGAATGAGAGCGGTTGGCTCGGTCGAGGCGGTAACGCATTTCACATAGTTACCAGGGAAAATGTTCTTCGTAGCGAGATACTTTTCAAAGAAGGGGACACCTATAACAGGCTTCTAAAGGAAGAATCTGCCCGTATTCTGAGGAAACATGATTTCCTTACGGATGTAAGGATAATCACCATTCCCGATCACGCAAAAAAGACGGTCGATATATATATCCATACGCGGGATCAGTGGTCCTTTATTGCTGGAGGGACATATGGCGGAACTTCCGAAAACCAGGAGTTTGGATTGGATATCGGCGAAAAGAATCTGTTCGGCCGAGGCCAGACACTGAATTACTCGATACGTCGCTCAAATGAAGGTTATAGCCATACCATAGGCTTCACGGATTCTACCGTGATGAATACCAGGTATAACTTCGGGTTGGCGCATAATATTTTTCAGGATGAACTACAGTATGAGGCGAAATTTGAAAAACCTTTTTACTCCATCTCTACCAAAAAAGCCCACGGAATAAAATATTTCTTCAAGGATCACAGCGAGCCGAGATTCGATTTCAGGAATTACCGCCTGGAAGCATTTTACGGGCAGAGCGTGGAACTTCGAGGAGATGATATTTTGAGGGCGCAACTGATACTCTCTCTCGGTGAACAGGTGGTGAAAAGGGATGACAGGAGGATCGTTACCAACCGCGACAACAAGGCTGTCGCCGCCATAGATTTTCACCTGGATCCTTTCAATTATGAAAAAACCACCTACCTTGAAAAATACAGGGAGGTAGAGGATGTACGAATTGGTCCTTTGATAGAGCTAAAACTTGGCAAAAGATTTGAAACGCTAGGCTCCACATCCCCGGAGGCCGCAGGAGAGATATCGATCGAGAAAAATTTCAAGCTGAACAGGCGCGATTTTTTCACCTCAACATTTATTTCAAGGTGGTTCGACAGGGAATTCAACCAGGAATATTATGAGCTCGACCTGAAATATTATTGGCGTGACTTTAAATACCAGTCGATAGTTTTTCATTTGTCCACCGCAAGACTGGAGAGTGATACCAACAGTTTTCAGATAGGGGGAACCACGGGGCTTCGGGGATTCAAAAAGGATCAGTTTGAAGGCAAGGAAAAACTGATCATAAACATTGAAGACCGGATATTTACATACAAATCATTTTATTACGGGATATTCGAACCTGGATTTGTTCTGTTCATGGACTTGGGGAATACCTGGGATAAGGGGAAAGGGGACAAGTTCGATTACCTCTACCGCTCGGTTGGAGCCGGTTTCAGGCTAGCACTTTTGAAAGCGCCCGGTATCAGCTTGATACGGGTCGATTTTGGCATACCGCTTGGTTCCGATAATTCGCCGATAATAACAGTCGGCGTGGACGGCTTTTTCTGATACGGGAAAAGCGCAGTGTACGCGCTATTAATGGTGAAGAGTGGAGGAGTCGCCAGTCGAAGTTGACGGTGACTCAGAGAGGGAATCCCTCATGAGATTGTATGCCTGATCAGGTTTTTCCATGCATATGGCAAGTATTTGATCGGCCAGCCTTGAAATTTCAAACCTCCTTTTATGTCTGCTTTTAAGCACGGAAATTTTGGGATGCGTGGTGTTCTCAAGTTTTTCCGAAGATGTCATAAGCTCCTCGTGAAGTTTTTCACCAGGCCGAAGTCCCGTATATGTAATGCTTATTTCCTTTCCTGGGGTGAAGCCGGCGAGTTTTATCACATCTTCCGCGAGGTCCGCTATCCTTACCGGTTTGCCCATATCGAGGATCATTGTATCGCCATCCTCGCCTATGAGCGTGGATTGTAGGATTAGGAGCACAGCCTCCGGTATTGTCATGAAGTAGCGGGTGATATCCCGGTGCGTAACTTTCACAGGCCCACCGTTCTTTATCTGATTTTTAAAGATCGGAATTACGCTCCCATTACTCCCAAGCACGTTGCCGAATCTGACCGAGAGAAACTTCGTATCGCTTTTTTCAGAGAGGTATGTCGTATATATCTCTCCGAGTCTTTTTGTCCATCCCATCACATTGGCAGGATTCACGGCCTTGTCGGTAGAGATGAATACAAAAGCTTCCGCCGAGTTATCGTGGGCCATATCCCCTACGTTCTTGATGCCGGCGACATTGTTATGAATAACTTCGTCCACGTTCATTTCCATAAGCGGTACATGTTTCAGCGCCGCCGCGTGGTAAACCATGTGAGGTTTGTGCTTTGCGAATATTTTTTCAACCTTTGTCCTGTCGGTAACATCCGAGCAGTAAAAGGTGGCTGGAATGTTCGGTGCTAGCTCCTTCAGTTCCTGTTGCAGGTAGAAGAGCGGTGTTTCCCCGATGTCCACGCAGATGAGTTCGGATGGTTTGAACTCGATTACCTGTTTGCAAAGCTGGCTTCCTATGGACCCTGCCGCGCCGGTAACGAGCACCCTCTTGCCGATAAACATCCCCTCGATCATCGTATAGTCTATCTTTACAGGCTCTCTTCCAAGGAGATCATCGATTGAAATATCCTTTAGCTGTGAAACGCCGACATTTTGATGAAGCACATCAAGATAGTTCGGGATAGTCCTGCACTGTACGCCGAGTCTCTGGCAGGTCATGTATGCTTTCGTTAGAGAGTCCTTGTCGGGATTGGAGGCTATCATCAGTTCGTCTATATGGAACCGGCTAATTAGCGCCTCAAGGTCGTCAAGGTTTCCAAGGTGGTGTACATCGTGAATTATGATGCCATTGTAGTTGGGGTCGTTATCAATGAGGCCGACTATATGGAATGGGTTTCCGGACTGGGAAGAGAGTATGGAACGTACCAGCATCTCACCCCTCACGTCAGCGCCGTAGATCAATACCCGTTTTGAATTCTTTGAGTATTTCGTTTTCCAGAGGCGATTTCCGAACATTCCGGCGAATACGCTGTGAAGCAGCTGTTTGGAATAAAAGATCCTTATCAGGATCCTGAATGCGCCTACAAAGGAGATGGCAAGGAAAGTATCAATCAGGAGCACCGCGCGCGAAATCGATTGGCCAGGGTAGAGGAAAGCAAATCCGCCTACGATGAGCAGGAGCGAGAGTAACGATGCCCTTATGATCTTCGCCATGTCGATGATGCCTGTATATCTCCATGGGCCGGTATGCAAACCGACCGATGCGAAAACGAGTATCTTTATCAGGATTATCGGAATTATGGTCGATCGATAGATTGAAATCGCAAACGGGTTCATCCCTTCGAAACGGAGTAGATATGCGCAGGTGTATGAAGAGAAAAGGAGTATAAGATCGCCAAGGAGAATAATGACCCTGTTTAGAGTAAAGATGTTTGCGAATTTCATATGTCCGATATTATATAGCAGTATATCTTTCTATGCATCGGGCAAAAATGACGGGCATGAGGCTGGAAAATCGATGGCCGACAAATATCCGGGCAAGGATGGACGACCATTATTTAGTGAACTTGGATGCTAAAAGGTTTTGATGCTCAAGAAACCTTGGTGCCGCAACTGCTGCAGAATTTCGCCGATGTCTCAAGTTTATTCCCGCAGGCGGAGCAGAATTTTTTCACGGCTGATTCAGATTTCATAGCGGTGACCTTTGCCCCTTCTGATTCGGAAGCCTTTTTGTATGAATCTATCTCCTTCATCAGTTTTATCGCGTCGGCTTCGTATCTGTTTTTCAGCTGTAAATAATCCTCTTCATCTATTTTTCCGGTCTCGAATTCAAATTCAAGGTCCTTTATGGTCAGAAGAGATGTATCTTTGCGATAAAGGAGCTTATGGTATTCATCCCCCTCAAGTATCCCTGTATAGAGTGCAGATTCCGGCCTGTAAATAGGATATCCAAGGTAAGCGATAAGCGCGACAAGTATCAATAATTCAATAGCTAGCATTATGTGTCCAAATTCCTTAATTCTTCTTTCAGTTTATCTGCATAGGGGTCGTTCACATCTTTTCCCCCCGCAATAGCGATAGAACTCTTGGATGTTATCCTCTTTGTCCATGTTTTCAAAACTAAAACTATCAGGAGGCCTACCACGAGAATGGCGAGAAACGGGGTAATCCACGCAAAGATATTGAAACCCTTGAAAGAGGGGCTGGCCATTATCGCCTCACCCTTCAGAGAAACGAGTTTGGCAATAACCTCCTCGCGGCTTAGGCCGGAAACGACTGATTCACGAACCTCCTGCCGTACCGGAATGGCGAAACCGCAGTTTTCGTGGGGGCAGGTCTTTATGGTGGTTCCGCACCCGCAGAGACACGACATATTTGAGCATAGATCCTGAAAGAGAGCTTCGTTCTCAGCAGCAGTTCTTGGTATTTCAGTTACGCCCCAGGCGGAGGTTGATAGCAGTGCCACAAGTAATAATGCCAATTTATTCATCGGGGTAGTTTAGCATACGTAACCGCCGGTAAAACTCTTTTTTCAGCAATATTGAACGGTTTATTACATTTTACTAAAACCCTGGGGGACTATTTATTGACCCCGGCGACGGCAGGGCTTAATATATCCCCCTGACTTTTACCCGTATAACGGGATTTTTGGGAGAGACATTGTGAATTATTTTGACCGACTAGGGTTTATATCATCCCGCTCTACAATGGGATCTGATATCAGCCTTGTTTTGGCGGTTGTTTTTACATCCATGTTCATTTATGCGGGCTACCTGGCGAGGCAGGGGGACGGCATGGTGCATAGAAGGGTGATATTCGGCTCGATGACCGCGATGTTCGGCTATTTTATTTATTACTATAAAATCAGGCGGCTCGGGTATGTCAGCTTTTCGGATCAGCTTGGGATGAGCGGTGAAAATTCGCTAAGGTCGGCATTATTCAAACCGGTCTTATTGCTCCACTTTACGATTGTCTCCCTTTCCACCTTTGCCTCTTTTTACACGGTAATTTCCGGCATCAGAGGCGCTGTGTCAAGAGGTGGCAAACTCATACTGGAAAAAACAAGGTTACCGCTGTCGAGACCGCTCTGGATAGCGGGGCTCGTTTGGCTCGGCTTGTTGTTGTGGTGGGTCTTTTACTGGTGGGGAGGGGTTCACCGCGGCGACCTCGGCCTCACCTACAAGTTGATGTTCGTAATGCTTGGATATGCCATCCCTGCCGCAATAGCCTTGACGATTCATAAAGTATTTCCATTTGCCGAGGAGAGACACAGGTTCATGGGGAGGCTAACCGTGGGACTTTTCATCACGCTGCTCTTCACCAGTATTGCGACCTATTCGCTCCTTTATGTATTTTGACATGTTTTTTTGAGAGGGTTTTAAATTGTAAAGAACATATATGTCCTTCTGGACAATTCAAAATATTCGCTTTGGAGCCTCGATTTTGCGATAGAACTAGCGAAGGAATCGGGGGGAACTCTTATAGGTAATCATGCCTACGCCGCGAAACTTCACGAGGACAGGTTCATTCAGATGGAGCCCGGCCTCCCCGAAAAGTACCAGGAACCGACAGAGCTTCAGAAACAGAGGGATATTCACGGTTCGCTGATAGAGAAGGGGCTTGAGCTTATTTCCGATTCCTATCTCGATGTGTTCCAGAAGAGATGCGATGAGAATGGCGTAACCTGTCAAAGAAAGATGTCTGAAGGAAAGAATTACTCGGAGCTTGTGAAAGATATCCAGGGGTCAAATTACGACCTGGTTGCGATGGGGGCGCGAGGCCTCGGCTCGGTGAAAACCACACAGCTCGGCTCCGTCTGCGAGAGGGTAACGAGAAGGATAAAGGTAGATACCCTGATAATGAAAAACAGCATTAAGGTCCGGGGGGGGCATATTGTGGTCGGCATCGATGGAAGCGAGGAGTCGTTCTCGGCCATGCGGACAGCTATCCAATTGAACAAGATTATGGGGTGCCGGATATCGGCGCTGGCGGTCTTCGATCCCGATTTCCATTACACGGTATTCAACAGCATTGCCAAGGTGCTGTCGGAAGAGGCAGGCAAGGTTTTCAAATTCAAGGAGCAGGAGAAGCTCCATGAGGAGATAATCGATTCCGGTCTGGAAAAAATATATAAGGACCACCTTGACCAGGCAGTGGCGATGGCCAAAGCCGAAGGGGTTGAGGTCGAAGCCGAAGTCCTTTCAGGAAAGGCGTTCGATGCTCTGCTTGACTGGATAGAGGGGAAGGAGATCGCCCTCCTTCTTCTTGGAAGGGTCGGCGTACATTGCGATAACGGCCTCGATATAGGTTCAAACGCCGAGAACCTTCTTAGGAACGCGGATTGCAACATCATGCTTTTCAGCAGCAAGGTGAAGCCGGAATCAAAGGACTATGAAAAGGGGGAACGCATTGAATGGGAAGCGGGCGCCCTGAAGATGCTGGAGCGGGTCCCATCTTTCGTAAGGAACATGGTGAAAGGGCATATAGAGGCCAATGCGCGGAAAAAGGGGATGGATAAAATAACCGAAGAGTACGTTGTAGAACAGCGCAAGAAAATGATGGGGCGGTAAAGTGTCGTTCATACCTTACGCGGTATCCTGGAACCTTACAAAAAGCTGTAACCTCGCCTGCAAACACTGCTATATAGACGCAACCGTCCGCGGGACAGGTGGGGACGATGAGCTTTCGACGGAAGAGACATACAAGATACTCGAACAGATAGCCGGTGTGAATCCCGGCGTGGTGCTGATACTCACCGGCGGCGAACCCCTCATGAGAAGGGACATTTACGACATATGTAAAAAGGCCTCCTCCCTCGGAATGATGGTTGTTCTCGGAACGAACGGGACGATGATCACAAAAGAAGCTGTCGCGAAGCTGAAGGCGTCAGGCGTTTCCGGCATCGGGATAAGCATAGACTCCCTAAAGGCCGAAGTGCACGATGCGTTCCGAGGAAGCCCCGGCTCCCTGGCAAAGGGGATGGAGGGGCTAAAACTGGCGCGCGATGGCGGGCTGGAGATACAGGTGCAGACTTCGGTCTCACATGAAAATGCCGAAGAGATACCGCTCATCGCCGAATGGGCGCACAGACTCGGGGCGAGGGTGTTCAATCTCTTCTTTCTCGTATGCACAGGAAGAGGGGAGACCGTCACCGATATCTCGCCGGAGGGTTATGAAAAGATACTGAAATGGTCAGCCGACAACCAGGGTTCCTTTGAAGGGATGATGATAAGGCCGAAATGCGCCCCGCACTTCAAGCGAATACTCTACCAGGCCGACAAGGAGAACCCCCTGCTGAATACATATATCGCCGCATGCAGGGCCGGAACGCATTACTGCCGGATTACGCCGGAGGGGAAGGTTTCCCCCTGTCCGTACATGCCGGATGTGGCGGGGGACCTTAAAAGCGACGATTTCGGCAAAATATGGGGCTCATCGGAGGAGTTTGTCCGGCTCAGAACCCCTGAGTACGGCGGTAAATGCGGAATCTGTCAGTACCGTCTTATGTGCGGCGGATGCAGGGCGAGGGCGCACGCAACGCTTGGCGATATCATGGCAGAGGATCAGTGGTGCGTGTATGAGCCGCTCTCCGAGGAAGAGGCGATAAGGAACGTAGATACGGAATCGAAGTTCGATTCAAGCGCAACCCCGACGCCTTTAAGCGATAAATGGAGCGATGAGGCGAAAGAGAAAATGGGGAAAATGCCGGTATTCGCCCGGGCCATAGTACAGAAAACGGTCGAGAAATATGCAGATGAGAAAGGGATAAATGAAATTACGGTCGAGGTGATGAGAACAGCCGCCCCGGCGCCGGGTCCTTTCGCAAAAAGCATCGAGGAGGCGAAGAAGAGTGAGCCGGTCACTGGCGAACTGGAGTGGGACGACGACGCACGGGAGAGGGTAAAGAACTCCCCCGATTTCGTGAGGCCCGGCATACTGAAGCTGATGCAGAAGCGGGGGAAAGAGCGGGGGCAGAAGAGAATCACATCCGAATTCCTCACTGAGATACGAAACGAGTCGATGATGCTTGTCACCCGTAGGATGAAGAAGCTCGGATTCAGCGAGCTGGACATGAAATCGTGGGACGCGGCAAAGGAGAAGTTCAGCAAGGTTCCCCACAAACTGAGCGTGATAGACAGGATAACGGGCGCCTTGAAAAGCCGGGAGAAGCCGAATGAGATGATACTGGAAAAATTCGGAACATATTTCGAGGATGATTCCGAGAAGATCGGCTGGACGAAAGAGGCGCGAGAGAGGCTCGATAAGACCCCTTTCTTCGTAAGGAAAAAGGCGAAAGATTTTATCGAAAATTACGCGAAGGAGCATGGCTACAAGTACATCACCGATACAGCGGTAAATGAAGCGATGGAAAAGCTCCCCTTTGCCAAAATGATGAAACGGTCATGAAGGAATATCTGAAACAGGGGTCGGCAACTTCACTGTCATCCCCGCGAATGCGGGAATCCAGGTGCCCATCTGTTGCCTCCTGTTCGAAAGCAGGCGCAAACACCATCTGCATTTGGCAGGATTTTCAGGAAGGTTATTAAAACTATGGACAACAACGAAACGCAACAGCCATTTTTCGGAAAGTCGCTGAAGATAATAGGGGGGCTTTTCTTTTTCATGCTTGTCGGGGTGATGCTCATCGCCTATTCCACTCCGCATAACGTGACGGAAGCGGATATTCAGCGCGCCAAGGATAAGGATCACGCCACCATTAAGGAGGCAACCGATAAAAATCCCTCCCCGCAGAAGATGGACGGCAAGCTCGGCCCGGTGATCGTATACACTCTCAACGCGACGGAAGAGGGGAAGTGGGCGCACTTCAGTTTTGAGACAGGTGAATTCTCCTCAGACGAGAAAATAAAGCGGGATACCCTGGACTGGGATATCGCCTTCAGCAGGGCAAAGATAGTCACAAACGGCGGCATCACGAATCCGAAGGGGAAGGCCGGGTTGGCGCTGGCAAAGAGTTTTGACTTCGCGTCGGTTGTTGAAGCCCCCAAAGATGGATATCTCCCCGACCAGCCGGCGGAGAACGTCACAAGGGCGAGAAATCCGATAATAGAAAAATGGTATGACTACAACTTCTGGAAGCACCGCCTTTCTCCGCTAGGGACCGTGTACATAATGAGGACGGCAAACGGCGGATACGCGAAATTCCAGATTCTTGATTACTACTGCGAAAAAATTCCAGCCTGCTACACGATAAAGTACCAGTACGACGGAAGAGGCAAAGCCTCCTTCAAAGAGTGATTTGTTGACCAGTAATTTGCTGTAAGCGATCATTCGATTATCCGGCATAGCCGAAATAACAGTCGTGCAATCGTCATGCTGTGTCTATTTCGATGATATTTACCTACTCATCGGATGCAAATTAAAAGATACTGTAAATATCCGTGGAAAAGGTTGGGACCCGGCCTGAGGTTGGGGTAATGGTGAATGGCCGGGTCCCGTCAAGTATCCAGTGCAATAAGGGGTGAGCTTTTGCCTGTTACTATCCTTTAGTTACTTTTTGCAGGAACATGTTTCATCGAAACGACGATTTGTCTCCCTTTCGGCGAATTGGCGAAATCGATGAACTCCTTCACGGAGCCGGTCGGTTCCCCTTTGGTTATGATGTTGTAATCTTCGTAGTATCCGTATTTTCCGGGGAGCGTCTCCTCCGTAGGGAGAACACCGTCAATAGTGAGAACCTTCACATCGGGAGTATCGTATCCGTATAACTGCATTCCGATGGCGTCGACGTTCTCGCTTACCAGGACGTTTGTGCCGGTAACAGGATTCCCCTTGGTCTGCGGAATTATCCTGTTTACTTTCGGGCCGGGCGAGGCAGCCTGATAAGACATCGTTTCTGTCACGCAGGGGGGGAGCATTACATTGCGGATGGCGCTATCGGTTCCCCCCACCTCTTTCCAATTTGTTATCTGGCCGCTTAGTATCCCTTCAAGCTGTTCCTTTGAGAGGCCGTTTACAGGATTGGCTTTGTTCACCACCATGACTATAGGGGCCTTGGCAATTACGCTGCTTTCTACCCCCTTCGGGAGGGTATGGCTGGAGAAGTTGAATGTGCTTACCCCGATGTTCACTTCTCCGTCGCTCGCTTTTACCACTCCGCTCCTGCACGATCCGGTGGAGACAATGACCTCTGTGCCTGTCTCCGCCTTGAAAGCCTCGCCAAGTTTTGTGGCAAGCGGCGCCGAACATGGATCGCCGTGGATCGTAAGCTTCCCGGCGGCTTTTCCGTATGCCGGGACCGATATTGAAAAAATAGAAACCGCGAGAATCAGTTTTCCTACAGTTTTCTTGCTCATGCTGTCACTCCATTTGAAATATTGTTAAAAAGCAACATTGACGTTTACCTGTGTCCTTGAGATCTTGGTTTTCCCGCTTAGGGCGTTGGTGTTTTCATCCGTGGTGATCAACTCGTTCTTTGTTTTGTGCTCATACAGCCGGATATCGATAGTCGCCCCTTGCTGGGTGTAAATGTCGAACTGTATCTTCGAGCCGGTGAAGTTCGACGAATTCGGAAAATCGTCCTGCGCCCATGTCCCCATGAGTGGAACGGAGGCGTAGCCGATATCGTAGTAGCAGTACCTGATCCCGAAAGATTCCATCAGCCTCAGGTTGATGAAGGCGACAAGGCCGGAGGTGTCGGGGCTCTTCGCGTTATCCCCCCCTCTCTCTTCCACCTTTACATCCGAAAGCATGTACTCAATCCCGACTTTTGCCAGACCGATCTTTACCTCTGTACCGAGATAGTTGTAGGTGGCGTCTCCACCAGGAATGTCGGTCAGTGTTTCAGCCGGATCCCTGTCCGTTTCGTCCGCTATCAGCGAGGCAACAGTAAGTTTAATTCCCGCATTTCCGATCTTTCTGCCGTGGTCCATGGTTATTAGCGAAGCGATATCATTTGACGCCTTATGGTCGTTGTTAGCTACGGTAAACCTTCCAACCGAAAACCCCGATCTGGCCTCGTTGTATACTGCGTTGTAGCCGAGCGCTATTCCACCTGGATTGAAATCGCCGTCTATCCATGTTTCCAATATTTGCTTGGTTGGTAATGAATTCTTTCCCGCCCAGGTCCAGAATCCGCCACTTTTGAATTTAACGTATGCCTTGTCCGTGCCGAAGTTGGCATTGCCTAGCGCTTTTGCCTCTCCCGGTCCGTCGCTAAGTGTCTGGTGGGGGGAGTGGAGGTCGTTTGAACCTGTTGCCAGCCTGAATCCTGCTTCCACATTGGGGCCACCGCTGTATACCCCCCCGATGCGGAGCCTGACTCTTTCGCGGGTTCTCTGCATTGAGTTGTCCCCTGTTTTTGATTCGTTGTTGTCCACTTCATAGCGGAAACGGAGATCGCCGAGGAGATCCAGCTTTTTATCGCCATCCTTCCAGACGGTTTTCTCCGCGAAAGAGTTCCCCGCCCCCGCAAGGAGAGCAAACATCATTACGAAAGCAAAAACATGAATTCTGAAATGTAAATTTAGCACGCAGTAATTTCCCCTATGAAATAATTGATAACCTTTACGGCCGAACCGTGTCCCCCCTGTTGCATATATCTGCAAACCTTTTGCATCTATTTTGTGTCCTTATATGCTACCAGCCGTTCAAAATTATTGAAAGGCTTGCCGTCGGCCTCAATATACGGATCGGGTCCGAAGTAGTTTAGAGGCACCCCAGCCTGCGCCGGGGAGAGGATGATATCCCGCCCTACGCTGAAGGTGATCCGATTTTCGCATATTGATCCCCAGAAGTAATCCTTCTTTGATAGATCCTTTCGCGCTTCGGAGATGTCAACGGGAATCCAGCCGTAACCGGCGATGAAGAATTTCGCCCAGCAGTGGTAACCCCCTTTTTTCAAGTCGGCCTGGGATTTTCCGGGGGTGAGCGGGTAGCCCATTTCGAATTTTACCGGTATTCCTTCAGAGCGCATCATCGAGGCAAATAGTGAGTGGAAATCGGTGCAGTTGCCGTAGCCTTCCCCTTTTCCTTCAATCGACAGGCAGACGCGGTTTACGTCACCTTGTCCCCAGCCCGGGATCTCTTTGTTGTAGTTCATCTTCGCCAGAATGTACTGGTAAATGGCGTTGGCCTTTTCAATCTCGGTATTTTTACCGGCCGTCGCCTCTTTTGCCATTTTTCTTATAGAGTCGTTGATTATCTCCATCCGTGAGGATTCCATATACGGAGACATTGCTTCGGGATCGGTCGGTATGCCGCTCGTATATGAAAGATCTATCTTCTTTGCGGTTCTTTCCAGCCTTTTTACCATGTATGAAGCCTTGAAGCTGAAACCTTTAGGGTCGGGGTCCTTTATCGCCATGTAAAGCATGCCGTTGCCGTACTTCGTTTCGTAGCTGACTTTTACCTGTGAAGGGGCGTCGATTGTGACCCCTGATATCTCCTGATCCTCGTTTGTAGGCGGATAGGGGATCCACATATTGATCTCTTTGGTTCCCTTGGCGACTTCAGGCACGTTTACGACGTATTCCAGCGTGAAGGATCTGCTGTTTCCGTTTTCAACTGTGTGGCTGTTCGTTTTGGCAATGGTGACAGCCGGTATCGACACCAGAATCACTATTGCAAGTATAATCGCCAAACCTTTTATAATCTTCATTTTCCAAACACCTCAATCTTTCAAGTAAATTAAACATCTGTCGCGCAAAACATTGAGAAGAGGGAAGGAGTCGTGATGGCTGAATGTGAGCATCTGAAAATATCAGAATTTCACGCGCACAACCTTCTCAAAAGCGGGGCCGTGAGGCCTCGAATGAAAAAGAGGGTTCCTTCCCCTTCTTAGGAGGTGAAGGATGGAGGGGGGCGGATCCTGAAGGATCGAGATTCACCGGATTTTCCGGCTATGGTCTGATATGTAATTACAATTTCATGATTGATAACCGCTGTAACTTCAAGCTCGGCTTCAAAAAGATAGTCGACCCTCTTAAGAAGCCCAAGCTCAATGACCGGGCTATTCTGGTCTTGTGAAAGGAAGTTTTTCTCGCCACTTTTTAAAGGGAAAAGGAACGGGGTAGCCGAATGTATGTTCGGTTTGACTTCGAGAGTTGCCAAATGCAGCGTAGGCTGGAGAAAAGTTTCAAAAACAACACCCTGCTGTTCGGTAACATCTTCAAGCGTAATCCAGTAGTTGTTGCCGGAACGGCCTGTGGCGTCCTTATCGGCTCCAGCGAGGACAAGCTCGAAATGGATAATATCTCCCGTATGGTCGGCATTGGCCGTAGCAGGAAATAGAAATCCCGCCAGGGCAACAAGGAGCATTCCAAATCTGAAAGGTTTATTCATACCCTAAAAAGTATGAGCATATTTGCCGGGAATATCAAGGGGGAATATTATAACCATCTGAATGTAATGGACTAATTCACTCCGGGGTTACTTGCTTTTTGATAAATAGTCGGTGAATTTTCGGAGCTACCGGTGTAAAATTCAATTTTCAATATAGGGGAGCGCAGATTTGAAATTCATGACACGACGCTATATCCTCGCCCTGGGGATAATTGCGCTCCTTGCCGTTTTGATGAGTTTCTTCCTTAACCGGGTAATAACATCCCAACAAACAACCGCCGCCGTAATAAATATCAGCGGCGGGCAGAGGATGCTTTCCCAAAGGATAATCTACTACTCCGTGATGCTGGTCAATTCCAAGGCGGGAGCCGAGAGGGAAGAGTACCGCGTTGAGCTAAAGAGAATGATAAACAAGATGAAGGCCGCCCACTATGGCCTGCTGAATGGAGACAAAGAACTCGGTCTGCCGGGAAATCCTTCGCAACGGGTAAGGGATATATATTTTGCTCCCCCTTTAATGCTTGACAGGCAGGTGATGGAATTTACCACACATGCCATGGACCTCGCGGAATCACCTGACGGAGAGATGGCGCCCGAAAATTTTCACTTCTACCACGTCAACAAAGAGGCTCCAACAAGACTTTTGAAATCGCTTGATGAAGCTGTAAAGGCTTACCAGGAAGAGAGCGAATCCGAGATAGAGAAGTTGCATACCGCGGTTGACTCGATAGTCGGAATTATCATTTTTGCTCTGGTCCTAATAGGGCGATTCATGTTTCGCCCGATGGTAAAGAGCGTCGAAGAAGAGACCGAAAAGCTGATGCTGGCTGAGGAGAGAACAAGGTTAATAGTGAAATCCATCGGCGAAGGGATAGTTACCATAGATTCAAACAGGACGATCCTTTTTGTGAACGAAGAGCTTTGCAGGAATTTCGGGTACGAAGAACATGAGCTTCTGGGAGAAGATATGGAAATTCTATTTTGCCAGGATCCCAAGCTGAATAATGACGATGAGGAGCTGATAAAGTCGGTATTGAACATTTCCAGGGAGAATATGCACAAGTGGGTAGCTTTGACCGGGAGAAGAAAGAATGGGACCTGCTTCGATATAGAAATCCGTATTGAGGAAACGAAAATGCGTATGGGGGGGAGTACCTACTTTACAGCGGCGATAAGGGACATTACCGAGAGGGTTAAATCCGAAAGCACCCAGCGCAAGCTGAAGAACGCCATCGAAAAGATGGGTGAAATGGTTTTGATAACCGACTCGGAAGGGATTATCGAGTATGTAAATCCGGCATTCGAAAGGATCACCGGGTATTCGCGCGACGAAGTGCTGGGAAAGAATCCGCGAATCTTGAAATCAGGCACACATCCGGCAACATTCTATAAGGATCTATGGGCTACCGTTAAATCGGGGAAAATCTGGAAAAACGAGCTCGTCAACAAGCGGAAATCCGGGGAACTTTACCATGAGGAGATGACGATATCTCCTATTATGGACAATAGGAACAGGGTGATGAATTTTGTCGCCAACAAAAGGGATATAACCAATCGCAAAAAGGCGGAGAATGCGCTGAAGCAGACGGCAGAGTATGTAAAGCTGATGCACGATATCACAATTACATGCAATGAATATTTCACCGTGAACGAAGCGATGAAGGTGTTTCTAGACAAGATATGCGAATATACCGGCTGGCCGGTGGGGCATGTGTTTTTCCCGAATGCCGAAGGGAAACTTGTTTCCTCCGGAGTGTGGCATATGAATAATCCGGCAGAGTTCGATTACCTGAGAAAGATATCGGAAGCATTGGTTTTCGAGCCGGGATTTGGGATACCGGGGAGGGTATTGGAAACACGTGAGCTTGAATGGGTTGAGGATTTGTCGGTAGCAGATGAAAAATATCCCAGGGGACATCAGGCGAATATTGAAAACATCAAACTTGGCGTCAAAGGGGCGTTTGCGTTTCCGGTTATTGAAGGGGACAGGGTAGTTGCCGTTCTCGAATTCTTCTCAAGGGAGACAAAAAAACCGGATCCCCTTCTCCTTGAGGTGATTGCCAACCTTGCCTATCAGCTTGGCAGGGTTACGGAGAGGAAACGGATTGAGGAAGAGCTGGGGAATTATACAAATAAGCTGGAAAAGGCGCTTTACCGGGCTGAAGATGTGCTGAACTCCCTTGCCAAAAGGCCAAGCCTGATGCCGTATTTCGAAGTCTCGCCGATGTACCTCTACAGGCGCACTATCGGCGGAGGAGACAACCTGAGGTGGGTGATGTTCCCTTCCAGGTATGCAGGTCTCTTCCTGCACGATGTTTCCGGCCATGACATAGAAGAGACCCTTCTCAATATACTTACTACGGCGATAGTAGACGACCACAAGGTGAACAGGAAGAGGAATGCCGTGAGCGAACCATCCATGCTTTTAAACAGTATGAATGAACACCTTCTTCGCTACTGCGAAGGGACCAGCCATTTTGTAACAGCGGTATATCTGTTGATGGATTACGAAAACCGCCAGGTGAAATTTTCCCTGGCTGGTCATCCGAAGCCGTGGCTGATAGATGCAGACGGTTCTTCCCGGCAAATCGGGGAAAACGCCTACTTTCTTGGACAGCTCAAGGTCAGTCAGAACGCTGACGGCAGATTCAAGGATGTTACCGTGAACTTGAAACCGGGGCAGACGATTCTGCTGTGCAGTGACGGTTTGATGGAGCAGAAAAACGATGAAGGGATCATGTTCTCCGAAATATTTGTCTCTTCAATACTCAAAAACCTGTCCGGGAAATCTCCCACCGAGGCATGGAGATACATCAAGGATGAATTTCAAAGTCATGCTGGCGGAGTGTCTGTTGAGGATGATGTTTCCTTTATAGTAATAGGTGCGAGACCGGAAGAGAGTTACCGCAAGAGCAGCTTTATGCCGGGAAAGGTCTTGCTGGAGATCATCAGGAAAAGCGTTTTATCCCAAAAAATACTTGTACTGGATGATGCGGATAAACTTCATTTAACGAAAAAGAAATTGCCGCATGGAAAAGCAAAAGTTATTAACGATATTTCAGAATCGTACAAGCATATTATTGAAGAACTTTTTGCCGAGGAATGGCCAAAGCAGAAAATAAATCATATTTCGATGGCGGTAAGCGAAATGGTAATGAACGCCATCCTGCATGGCAATCTGTGCCAGGAAAATTATGAGATAGACATTTCATACATACTTAACGGGGAATTGCTTGAAATATGCGTATCCGATGAGGGGCTGGGATTTGATGGGAACAAGGTAGCGCAAAGCATAAGAGAGGAAGACGTTTTACAACCGCATGGCAGAGGACTTCACATGGTGGAGCTTTTCGCGGAAGAGATGTATTTCAGCCAGTCCGGCAATAAGTGCTGGGCGATTTTCAGAAAAGAGGGGAAATCTTTGGGCGCAGAGATCCAGGGGAATGTTATTTTTTAGCTGATGCTGGCCTGTTGAGAGTCTTTATAAACCCGGAAGAGAGGCTGAAGGTGCTAGGCGCACAAATCATGAGGAATAAGATGTTATTAGTCCATAAATAAAACAGCTCTTCTGCTGTAACCAAATGTTTATGAACAGGTTACAATTATTCCCCGCTTACGGTATGAACATTTGAAAATATATCAGGGTGTTCTGGTTAAAACGAATAAGAATTTATTGAACGACATGTTTAAATATTTCGTTTGTTTTTTGTAATTGCCCGGTACAGGGTGTTTACTTTCGTCATTAGGCAAATTTTAAAATATTTCTCGAATTTGCCTTGTTTTACCGTTAAATCAGGCAAAGTTTTCGTTATCGGATGCAAAAAAAATTGTTCAAAATGATTTACGGTATGGAATGTGTAGTGGTATACTCCTTCAAACGTGCGGATAGTGGGGAGTACAGTTTTTTCTCTTCCGCAAGAATTTGAAAAGGACTTTATTTAACATTAACCTTTTAAGGGGGTAGCTTAGCATATGGGGGTAGCAATTGGATAAAATCAAGACAATAGTCATTTCAGTCGTGGCATTTGCCGTGATATTTTTCATCCTGGATTACGCCTTACAGGCTTATCAGGGATTGGAACTTTTTCCTTCGCAGGAAGGGCACTAGGATGAAATCAGCTTCTATTGTATATAAGGGGAATTCATAGTGGGGAAGAGCAAAATATTTCACAAGTTTTTTTATCGGGTTCGTCTGGAAACCCTTGCCGTCCTTTTCGTGCTGTCCATAGCCGGATTGGCCGTATCGGGTCCATTTAGCGATAACTTGGCAACACCGGTTTACGCCAGCGAAGAGGCTGACGCGGGAGCCGGAGCGGATGCCGCAACAGCTGAGGGCGAGGCCGAAGCAGAGGATGACACAGTCTGGAAGCCGATGGCTGCTCCAATACTTGAAGCGAAGGATTATCCGGTAGTCAAGGGATGGAACAACCGCATTAGCGTCTGGATAGTCGCGCAACTTCATCTCTTTTTTGCCGCCTTTGTTCTTGGCGTTCCGATTTTCGTGTGGGTTATCGAATTTATCGGAGTTACCACCAAGGATAAGCGGTACGACAACATGGCTCACGAGTTCATGAAGGTCGCAATGACGGGGTTCTCCCTGACGGCGAGCTTCGGCGGTGTTCTCGCGCTGATGCTTTTCAGCTTCTACCCTGATTTCATGGAATACATGACAAGCATATTCGGCAAGGTAATGATCTGGTACGGCCTTATGTTCTTTGCCGAGAGCTTCTTCGTTTATACCTACTATTACGGCTGGGATTCGATGCAGGACGAGAAGGGGAAAAAGATCCACCTCGTGCTTGGCCTTTTCCTTAATCTCTCAGGTATGACCCTTATGGTTATGTCCAATTCATGGGCTTCCTTCATGATGGCTCCGTCCGGAATTGAAGCCGACGGCACCTTCCAGGGGGATGTGTGGGCAGTAATAACAGGACATCTCTGGAATCCGCTCAACCTTCACCGCTTCATCGCGAATATCGCTTACGGCGGTTCGCTTACGGCGGCGTACGCGGCATACAAGTATATTGCTACCAACAACCAGGAAGAGCGGGCGCATTATGACTGGATGGGCTACACCTCCTTCATTATCGCCATCATCGGGCTGCTTCCGCTCCCTTTCGCAGGCTACTGGCTTACGAAAGAGGTTTACGATTACTCTCAGCAGATGGGTATCACCCTGATGGGGGGCGTGTTCGCATGGCTCTTCATTATCCAGGCGGTTCTTATCGGCGCCATATTCCTGTCGGCAAACTACTACCTCTGGTGTAGCCTTTGCAGATCAAGCGGCTCACACAGGTATACAAAGCTTATACAGCCGCTTGGTTTAATAATCGTATTCTCATTCCTGATCTGGTTTACGCCGCATACACTGGTTATGACCTCTACAGAACTGAGCCAGATAGGCGGTGCGCATCACCCGGTACTTGGACCTCTTGGAGTTATGGCCGCGAAGAACGGAGCGGTTAACCTCCTTATTCTGGCGACTTTCGTAAGTTTCCAGATATTCAGAAGGAGTAACATCAAGGTAGTCGGGGACGACTACTGGGCGAAGAACGGAACCGCGATTCAGATAGGGCTTTACATCGCCGGCGCCGGAAATGTTCTCATACTGAGTGTTTACAGCTACTTTATTCCAGCCGCTACCCGTATCGGTCTTTCGATACCGCAGGTAGTTACAACTCTTATAGTCGTCATTGTGGCGATGATAATTGACGGCAAGATGTTCAAAAAGACTGAAGATGTAGGAGAGGTTAGATGGGGCACAATGCCAATCCGCTCCCAATATGCGCTCTTCATGCTGGCGGCATCCTTCACATGGCTGATGGGCCTGATGGGATATTGCCGGTCGGCTATTCGCCAACACTGGCACGTGTACACGATATTCAGGGATAACTCCCCGGATGCGTTTACCCCTACTCTGCCTTACGCGGCAGGTATGGTTACCGTAATATGCTGCATATTTATAGCATTGGTACTCTTTATGTTCTGGATGCCTATCCTTGCTTCGAAGAAAGGAGGGGCAAAACATGGTTAATATACTTAAGATCGTAGCGTTCATGGTAGCGGTAATGGTCGCTTTCTCCGGGTACACAACCTATGGAATACCATTGATCATTCCCGCTCCACCTCCAGTAGAGGAGAAGATAAGCGGCGATATGACGATGGATCAGTTCATAGCTCTTGGCGAAAAGATCTATAACGGAAAAGGCACATGCACACTCTGCCACAACTCGCTCGGCAGGGCGCCGTTGCTCGAGCCGGTAGGAAGCGTTGCTACTGAGAGAATGGCGGATCCCAATTACAAGGGTAAGTCGAAGACCGTTGAGGAATATCTGCGTGAGTCGTTTGTTGATCCTTCCGCGTATGTCGTACCGGGATTTGGTAAAAAAGGGACGAACGATACGGTAAGCCCGATGCCGGACGTAAGCAAGGGCGCTATCAGTCTTTCCAATGTTGAAATGGACGCTGTCATCGGATACCTGCAGTCTATTGCCGGGGTTGAAGTAACCGTCAAGCTCCCGACAGGAGAAGACACAGCTGCAGCCGGTGGCGAGGATGAAGGTGGCGGTGAGATCAAACTCGCGGCCAATGCCAAGGAGGCATTCTCCAAGTTCGGTTGTGATGCCTGCCACATGGGGCCTGGAATAGCAGAAGGTGGCGACATGGGTCCTGACCTCTCAACGATGGGTAAGTCGGCAGGCACAAGGAAGAAGGGGATGTCAGCCGAGCAGTTCATCATCGAATCGATCATCGATCCCAATGCGGTTATTGCCGACGGGTTTGATGGAGAAATGATGCCCGACGATTTCGGGGACCAGATGACGGTCACGGAGCTTAACATGATGGTCAATGCCATACTGGGCAAGAAATAGCGGGGGAGTAGACGAAAATGAAATTTGTTAAGCCTTTGATTGTAATTGTTGTCTGTTACTTGTTACTGAAAATAGGAATCCCGTTTATAGGTTCAATCCTTCATCCGGGAACATGGCCTGTGGTGCCGACCAGTGTCATGAAGATGTTCATGTTCTTCGTGGTTACCGGTACCCTCCTGATGTACAGTTTTGATGAGGAGGGTTACGCGGCCTTTGCAGATCCGATCCAGGATCTCTACTCGAATCCTGAAAAAACGAACGCAAAGTATGCCGTTATAGCAATAATCGGCATATTCGGCGCATACATCACTTACCAGTATGTAAAGCCGACGTTCGATGCTCCAGTTGAGCTTCGCTCCGTTCACCCCGCGCCTCCAGCTAACGCTAAGGCCTGGGGCAAGAGCTATGCTCTCCAGACTCTCAAAAATCCGTTAAGAGGGGATAAGGAGAATTTTGCCAAGAATATTGAAGCTGGCGGAGTAGTTTACTACCAGAACTGCTACTATTGCCACGGTGACAGGATGCTTGGGAAAGGGCCCTTTTTCTCAGGGTTCAATCCACTGCCGGCAAATTTTGTCGACATTGGTACGATCGCTCAGCTCACGGAATCTTTCGTGTTCTGGCGAATTGCCACGGGTGGACCTGGCCTCCCTTCCGAGGGTGCGCCTTGGATATCGGCTATGCCGATATGGCATGATCTCCTGAGCGAAGAGGAAGTTTGGCAGGTTATTATGTTCATTTACGATTATACTGGTCACAATCCGCGCGTTACCACAGCAGTTGCGGAACATAAATGATGGGTGAGGGAAGATGATGTTGAATAGGATTAAAAAGATGAGATTAAAGGAAGTCGTTTTATTTCTTGCGGCATTCATGTATTTTGCCGCGTCTTCCGCCTCTGCCGCTCCGGGTAACGCAGAAAACGGCAAGACGATATACATGAAGAAATGCTGGTGGTGCCATGGAAAAGAGGGCGAGGCCGACGGTCCAGGCGCGGAATTCATGATTCCGCCACCGCGTGATTTCAGCCTTGGAATGTACAAGTACAAGACAAGCACCGTAGACAGGGTAGTGGTCAGGGACGAAGATATCTTCGATATGATCACATACGGTATGCCTGGCACATCGATGCCGTCATGGAAAGAAGTTCTGAACGATCAGGAGAGGTGGGACCTCGTTGCGTTCGTCAAGTCGCTTACCGACATGTTCGAAGGCGCGGATAATCCCCCAGCACTCGACCTGAGCAAGAAAGTATCAAGCTCGGCAGACAGCATCGAAAAAGGGAAGAAGGCCTACGATGATGCGAAATGCTGGGAGTGTCACGGTAAAGAGGGAAAAGGCGACCTCATGAAAAAGCTGAAAGAGGATTCCGGTTCGCGCGTATGGCCTAGGAACTTAGCAAAACCTTGGACATTCCGCGTTAGCAACAATCCCGAGGATATATACGCCAGAGTGACGAACGGTATTCCGGGTACGCCGATGACATCCTTTGCCGCAGAGACAACCGGAAACGGAAAGCTCTCGGAAGAGGACAGGTGGCACGTCTCCAACTACGTCGCTTCGCTTGCGGACCCGAACAGGGCTACAAAGCAGGGGCAGATAGTTGTAAAGGCTATCCAGACAGAAGCTCTCCCTGCGGATGAGAATGATCCGGCATGGGAAGGCTTTGAAGGGACCGCTTATTTCCTCGTTCCGCAGATAATCGCTGCAGAGAGGTTCTTCATTCCTTCGAACGACCTCGTGATCGTAAAAGCCGCGTTTACCGAAAACGAGATAGCTTTCCTTCTTGAGATCGACGACAGGACAAAGAGCGTTCCCGGCAATTCGGACGCCGCTGCGATAGCTTGGGGCAACCTGACGCCGGACGCGCTTGCGATACAGACTCCGGTCGTAATTCCGGATTCGGCTGAAAAACCGTATTTCGGACATGGCGATGCTTCGCACCCGGTTTCGATGCTCTACTGGAACAGCGGTTCCACTGAAAGCGGACAGATAGCAAAGATGATGACCACTACAGGCCTTGGCAAAATGGAAGCGAGCGATGTAGCCGCCGCAGGATTCACCGCCACCTCCACATATAATGCTGGAACCTGGAAGGTCATGATGAAGAGGAGCCTCGCTACGAATAATCCTGAAAAGGATACTCAGTTCGTCGCCGGCAAGTACATCCCGATAGCGTTTGCGAACTGGGACGGCTCGAACGGCGAAGCAGGCTCGAAGCACACCATGACCACATGGTACTGGCTGTTGCTCAAGCCCCAGACCGGAAGCTCGGTAGTCCTTCTTCCACTTGCAGTACTCTTGGTGCTGGTTGGCGGACAGGTCTGGATTTCCGGGCGTATGAAGAATAAGGCGTAAATTAATTTTAAAAACGTGAAAGAGGAGGTTACTCGAGTGAACAGAATGATTGTTTTGTGCTGTCTCATGCTGGCAGTAATGTTCGGTACGTCAGCAATGGCGGCGGATGGAAAAGGCATCGTGGACAAGAACAAGTGTGGAAGCTGCCATAAAATGTCCGGCC
This sequence comes from Nitrospinota bacterium, assembly GCA_029881495.1. Classification (NCBI taxonomy): domain Bacteria; kingdom Pseudomonadati; phylum Nitrospinota; species Nitrospinota bacterium. The sequence goes on from JAOUMJ010000002.1 coordinate 165,668, forward strand.
CGGCTGTAAAGACCATCGCTGAAGTAATGAAAAGGAAAGCGCCGGATCTCTTTTATGCAGGTAGCAAGTTCAACAAGGATTGGCTGGTAGGATACCTCCAGAACCCGACCACTTTAAGGCCGGCTGGAACGGTTTACCTCAACAACATCACAACCGAAGGGGATACCGACAAGGTGAAAGGGGCGCCTGACAAATGCGCTTCCAAACTGAGCGCAGGCGACGCAGCAGCAGCTGCCGACTACCTCATGACCCTCAAGGACAAGTCGATGAAGACCGGTGTTGCGAAGATCGGTGATTTTTCATCGGCAAGGGCGAAACTCCTTATGACAAAGGATAACGCCTGCAACGCGTGCCACGAACTTCCGAAAAAGGGGGGCGGTCTTTCCTGTCCGACATTCGACGGAATCGGCGCAAGGCTGAATCCCGACTGGATGTACAGCTTCATTCAGGACCCCACACACTGGGATCCGAGGGTATGGATGGCAAAAGGGACATTTGACGATGCCCAGTTGCAGTTGATGGTCAATTACCTCTCCTCGCTTAAATAGAAAGGGGAAATAGAAGAGATGAATAGAATGGATATTTCAAGGAAATTGGTTATTGGATTTCTTTTTGCTGCTTCCCTTTTCGCCATGTCGGCTATGAAGGCAGAGGCGGCGGAAAAAGCGGTTGACAACTACAACCTCCATTGCGTGCAGTGCCACGGTTCTGCCGGAACGGGGAAGGGGATCAACGCTCCGTTTCTCGCAGTTCAGCCGAGAAACCACACAAGTGATAAGGATATGAGTTCCTTGACTGACAGCAACGTATTCAAGGCTATCAAGGAAGGCGGAATCGCAGTCGGTAAATCGACCCAGATGCCACCGTTCGGAGGCGTTTTGACCGATGCTGAGATCAATGATCTTGTAAAGCATCTGCGCGCCATGTGCAAATGCAAAGGACCAGCTTAATTTAACTGAACGGTTTTTATTTGCCGGATTAATCTGGTAAAATTCGAGCTAGTGTTTGGTTTGTGGCTCCGCCGGAAGGCGGAGCCTCTTTTTATAATCAACCAGTGCAAAATATCGGCATTGCCTGCTCCTATTGATGCATTTTCCAGGAGGAACGCATATGACAAACGAGATAACAAAAACCGTTAAAATCAAAGTTTCAACACTCTCCTACATTCTGGCAATATTAGTTCCCCTTGTTTTCAGTCTTTCAAACGCAAATGCCGCGAAATTATCGGATCACTTTGCGATGAATATTGATCCCTATTCGGAAAAGATGGTAGGCAAGGATGTGACAAAGAGCGTGACGGAGTTCTTTCACGCCGCAGAAAAGGCTATCGAATCGGAGGATATCGAATCCTTGATGGGGTTGTATTCAGACAACTACAAGAACGGCGAGCACGACAAGGCCTCCGTTAAAAAAATCTGGCAAAGGATTTTCGGTAGGTTCAACAGCATGGCGACTCTTCACAATATGCGCTTTATCACGACCTCTCCAGAAAGTGAAACCATGATTATCAGGTGTAGCGGGCTTCTCGTTGGCGTTCCGGAAGGTGAAAAAAACAGAATGACGATAGACAACTGGACTGACGCCGACCATATACTCGTGATGGAAAAAGGGAAATGGAAACTTATCGGTACAGCCGGCAAAAGCAATGAAAGACTATGGTTTGACAAGCCGATGCACCCGCTCTTTTAGCCCGAAACAGGTACCCCAATACAGTTTATGGAACTAAAAATATAATTTATTTGCACGGTATTGTTTCAATCTGCTCTAATTAGAAGACCGAATGGACTTCCTCATAAGAATCATGGTCAAAAAGAATTATTGCAAATGGAGAAAGCAACTTGACGAAACAAATATTTGACTTGAACAAAAAGGAACTATGGGAAAGCGTTAAACCAAAAAAAATGACCTTCCGCCACTACTTTGGCGGATTCGCACTTCTCCTCCTCATATCACAGCTGGTTACAGGGCTTTATATGATCTTCTATTACGAGCCATCGCTTCGTGAGACCTATAAAACGGTACAGTATTTCGACAATGTCGCCTTCCTCGGAGCCCTTACGAGGAACATTCATCGTTATGGAGCCTTTTTCCTGACATTGGCGGTAGCTATACACCTTTGGCGCGGGTACATGAGGCGCGACTATCAGGGGGGGAGGAAATGGAACTGGATAACAGGCGTTTTGCTGAGTCTTATAATAGTGGCGTTTCTCATTAGCGGAACGATATTGCCCTGGGAATGGAAGGGCTACTGGATGATGGAGATGTTCAATAACTGGCTCAAGACTATCCCTATCTTCGGCACGACTTTCTACGATTTTTTCATGCAGAGCTATACCCCGACGCGTAACTTTGTAATTCACGATATCGTTCTCCCGTTACTGACCTATATCCTCCTGCAGATCCACTGCCTTTCCAGACTACGAAAGAGAGGATACGGAGATTTCTTTTTACGACAAACGGTTGCGACGATCCCGCTGATTATAGCGATAATCGCGTACAGCGTTGCGTTTCCGGTTCCAACAGAGGATCCGGAAATGATCCCTTTTCCGATGGATGGACAGTACATACCTGCTCCTGAATGGTTTTTCGTCACTTTCCTTTTGCCGTACTGGTATTTCCCTCCGCGCGAATGGTCGCTCTATCTGTTTTGGGTCCCATTTATCATCCTTGTAGTATTCTTCCTTCTGCCGTATCTGAATAAAAGGAAGAAAAAGGATGAGCTGGAGAAAATTCCCGAAAAGAGAAGGATATGGATGGGGAAAGCCTACACTTGGGCCGGCATTATTGGGGGAGCGCTATTTGTATTTACGTTGCTTTGGGGGAGCGTCGATTCCCCCTGGATGGGGTGTAACAGCTGCCACAATGTTTCCATGGGGGACAGGATGGGAATACCCCCTGTAACCTATAAGGATGTGGAGCGAAACCCGCTTCTTCTTGATAACCGCTGGATGATGAGGCACTGGTATGAACCGCAAGTTGTTTGGTAATACTCATATGATAAAGAAAGCGCTACTTGTTATTGCCCTGCTGACTTTGAATTCCTGCTCCGAATCAATTCCCGGGAATCCTGAGAAGGTGGCGGAAAACTATGTGGAAGCCATCCGGGCAGATGATTTCGCGCAGATTTACGAATTAAACTTCCTTACGGTGCGGCAGAAAAGACTGTTGCTTAGGGAAGAGAGTGACGCCGGTCAGAAGCTCCTGGAAGAGAACTTCAAAAAACATAAAGGGGATTATGAATCGGTCGATGTGAAATTGACCGATAGAGGTATCTGGCATGAGAAATCATACTTCCCCAAGTCAGCCAAGGTCACTTTCGGAAAGGCAAGTTATCCAAAAGCGGCCGCGGATGACCCGGTAAATGCCGAATACGAAAAGGCTCAGAACGTTTATGTGAAAATAAAGAGTGTATACAGTTCCCCTGAAGAAGCTCCAGTTTATGATGATAAAAAGATAAAAGAAGTTTCTTTCGACTGTTTCCTGAAAAAAGTGCGGAAAGAAGGGAACGTTCGCATATATTCCCATGACGAGCAGTGGTTCGTTGCCGACATTGTCCCTGATGTTTCAACAGCAATATATTTCGAATAGATTTCCAGAAGCGATGTAACAGATGTGATACATCGCATAAAATCCCAGCCTCATTCCGTGCAAATATTACAAAACGATTAAACGAAATGTACGATATGGCAGGAAGAATATCTAAATACAACGGTTATCTCTTGTTTTACAACTAAATATCCAGTTCATGCAAAAAATGACAAAAAATGTCACTACGCAGATATCCTGATGTTAAAAACGATATTCATTGGCGAATAGTTACAATATCTGGAGAGTGGATGTAACATATGTGATACGGTAGCAGGTATCTAAGGATTACCCCTCTTTTTCTCCAGATTAGGCATGTAGGTTGCTTTGTATAAGCCTCAATGGGGAGTTTTTTCCAGATAGTTTTTATTAAATTTTTTTTATTTATTGGGAGGATAGTTAATGAGGAAAGTCACGAAACTTGTTTTCTTGATGTTTCTGGCTCTTTCCGTAGGTGCGCTTGTCGCAACCGATGCGGATGCCAGGGAGAAGAAATCAGCGGCTGATTTGGAAAAGGCCAAAAAAGAGGGTGATGCCTCTCAGGCTGAAGCCGACAAAGCCCGCGAATCATTCGGTCGCGAAGCAGACGAGTACAATATTGAGTCTTTCGAGACCAAGACCGACAAGAAGGGTTCCAGTGCGTCAACATACGGCGTTGCCGGGTTCGACTATCTTACAGGTGTAGGTAAAGTTGCATCTGACCCTGACAAAATCGGCGCAGATCTTCCAGCTGCTCTCGGCGGCGGAAAGCTCAAAGCAAAGCTAGACACACCTTTGAAAAAAATGATGTCAAAGCGCTTTAAGAACAAATGGACTGGCCAGCTTGGCGACACTGAATCTGGTCTTACAGAGAAATCAGGTGTTACCGAGGTTTGGTTCCGATCTGACAGCTCTTCCGAGCTTGGTGCAGGTTACAACGACTGGGTTAACCAGTGGAACGACATCACAAGGCCTAATACCAACGGTGTAACACTTGTTGCGGGTGCAGACCCGGATCAGGGCGCTCACTGGTTCTCGGTATACTGCGTCCATTGCCATGGCTGGACCGGTAAAGGTGACGGCCCAACGGCTGCTCCTCTTGATCCCCGCCCAAGGAACCTGACAAACGGTAAATACTCAAACTTCATTTCTAACGTAGATATGTTCCAGGTAATCAAAGGCGGCGGCGCTGCAAGGAACCTTTCGGAAGCTATGCCTCCTTGGGGTAACATCATGCAGGATCAGGATATTTGGAACACAGTTGCATTTATCAGGTCCCTTGCTGATAAACCTGCATTTGCTCCGGATCCAAGCGACGTAACAGCCGCTAACGCAAAGGACAGCGATGAGTTCAAGGAAATGAACGAAATGCTCGAACTTGCCGGCGCAATGGCTGGACGCGGTGGCGCAATGAAAGGTGGATACGACTCAATCGGTGGCGGACGCTTCTCTTCAAAGAAAGTCGGTATCGGCGGTGTTAAAACCTCCGGTCACGGCGGCGGTACTGCAAACACTGGTGACTGGGCTCTCGACAAGTAATTTAGCCCAATCTAAGCTTCAGATATGGCTCCCCCTCTTAAGAGGGGGGGCCTTTTTTTTGCTCAAATCACGGTTTTCCCCTGTTTGGTCAGATTTTTGCTTATTTTTAACACCTATCTTGCAATTGTGTATCAACTGTTAGACAATGGTGCACTCTCAATTAGGGTAGGGGTTCAAATACTTGGTAGATTTTAAAAAGGGTAGGATGTTGAGTAATGATTGAAGTAGAAAAGCTAACAAAAACCTACGGCGAGGCGCGGGGGATAAACGATGTCTCCTTTAATGTCGAAAAGGGTGAGATTGTCGGCTTTCTTGGACCAAACGGAGCCGGGAAGACAACGACAATGCGAATCCTTACATGTTTTATGCCTGCCACAAGCGGTACGGCCCGCATTGCGGGTTACGATGTTTTCGAGGACTCCCTGAGCGTAAGGCGGAAGATAGGGTATCTGCCGGAAACGGTTCCTCTCTACACGGACATGCAGGTGCCCGACTACCTCCGGTTTGTCGCCGGTTTGAAGGGGATTCCCTGGAAAAGCATAAGTATGCGCGTTGCTGAGGTAATGGAGCAGGTAGGATTAACCCATATGGCTCACAAATTCATCGGTGAGCTTTCCAAGGGGTATCGGCAGAGGGTAGGCCTGGCACAGGCGCTTCTGAACGACCCGGAAGTGCTGATACTCGATGAGCCGACCATTGGCCTTGATCCAAGGCAGATCATTGAAATCCGTTCACTGATAGGTGAACTGGGTAAACAGAGGACGATCATATTAAGCAGTCATATTCTCCCCGAGGTTAGCATGCTTTGCCAGAGGGTTATTATCATAGATGAAGGTCGCATCAAGGCGATGGATACGCCGGACAACCTGACATCACAGATGCACGCGGCAACAAGGGTGCAGACGAGGATTGCCGGTCCGCAAGAGAAAGTATTGGACGCCCTCAGGAAGCTGGGAGGCGTAAAGGTTGCCCAAATGTTAAGCGGAGGACCGGGAATAACCAACAACTATGTTGTCGAATTCAATAACGGCTTCGAGGGGGCCCATCTGATTGCAAAGCTGACAGCCGAGCAGAAGTGGGATCTCTACGAGCTTTCACCAATGAAAATGAGCCTTGAGGATATATTCATCCATATAGTCACTGAAGAAGGGGGGAAGCAGTGAGAAACTTCTTTTTCATACTCATGAAGGAGATCAGATCGTATTTCAATTCTCCGATAGCCTTTGTGGTGATCACCATTTTTTCGATACTCACAGGGTACTACTTCTACAACATTTTCGCGTCATTCAGCACATTGAGTTTTCAGGCGCAGACAGATCCGATGGTGGCAAATCAGTATGGGGCGCTGAACGTAACGGAATTTGTTATCCGGCCGTTCATCGGCACATTGAGCGGGGTCATGCTGATCATGTTGCCGATGCTTACCATGCGTGTTTTCTCGGAGGAGAAAAAGGCGGGAACGATTGAGCTACTCCTCACATTCCCGGTGAAGGATATTGAGGCGATAATGGGGAAATTCATGGGTTGCATGGGGATCTTCATGATAATGCTGGTTCTTTCATTCCCAAGCATTTTGCTGGTCGAGTTCTTTGGTGATCCGGAATGGGGTGTGATAATCACCGGGTATATCGGTCTTATACTGATGGGTTCGGCTTTCATTTCCCTTGGCGTTTTCATGTCTACTCTCACGGAAAACCAGATAATCGCCGCTGTGCTTACATTCTCGGCGCTGATGATCTTCTACGTGGTCAGTTATTCGACCAGCCTGGTTGGCGAGAGCTTGAGCAGAATACTTGAGTACCTGTCGTTCAATTACCACATTGCGAATTTCGCAAAAGGGGTAATCGATACTTCAGACGTCGTCTACTATATCCTGTTCACCTTTTTCTTCCTTTTCCTCAGCATGCGTTCGCTTGAATCGAAAAGGTGGAGGGCATAATCATGAAAATACCGGCAGTACTGATACTTGGTTTACTTGGAATCGTATTTATAGCCACCGGGTTTGGAATTTACGCGATAGGCGGAGCCATGAGCATTACAGCAGCCGGCCTTATCTGGGTCGGACTGATGCTTACGCTCTTTATCCTCTATGTCCGTTTCAATGAAGTAAAGAACATCCTTGGCAGCAAGAGCACTAAATACGGCGCGAACATGGTTGTGATGGTTGCGGTTTTCGCGGCGGTGACGGTTTTTGCCGCGGTGCTGGGCGAGACGCACAAGAAGAGGGTTGATCTTACAAAAACCGGAAGGTTCACTCTTTCCACACAAACCAAAAAGATACTTCAATCGCTGAGCACCCCTGTGAAGGCGGTTGCGTTTTACCGAAATGAATCGGGTTCTCAGCATGCGCAACAGAGGTTGAAGATGCGCGACATACTTGAGGAGTACGCAAGCATTTCAGACAATTTCACATTCACCTTTATCGACCCGGACAGAAACCCGGGGCTTGCATCAAAATACGGGGTGTCCGAATACCGGATAACGCTCCTTATGTCAGGCGATAAACAGATAAAGATAGGAAATGAGCAGGAGGAGAAGCTGACAAACGGACTCATCAAGCTTTTGAGAGAAAAGCGGAAGGTAGTCTATTTTGTAAAGGGCCACGGCGAAAAGGATATAAGCTCTCCCGGTAAGGAGGGGTACCGTGCCGCCGCGGAAGCGATTATCAATGACAATTATGAAGTGAAGGATATCATGCTTCTCAGGCAGGATGAGGTTCCGGATGACGCCTCTGTGGTCGTTATCGCAAGTCCTGACAGGGATATGGCGGAGCCTGAACTTGAAAAGCTGACGAGATATTACCAAAGAGGTGGCGCGATTCTCGCCGAGGTTGATCCCGGGCATCCGCCAGGATACAGGACATGGCTAGAGAGCTTTGGTTTCAAGCTCCAGACCGATGTAATTATCGACCAGCAGAGCCAGCTGTATGGCGCGAACCACCTTACACCTGTTGTTTATGCCTATCACATCAAACATCCACTCACCAAGGACTTCAAGCTCGCTTCGTATTTCCCGATAGCGAATTCGGTATATATAGAGGAAGACCCGAAGCTCGGAAGGTATCAATTGGCTCTTACAGGCCCGAACTCATGGACAGAGACGGACAAGAACCAGCTTGAATCGGGACAGGCGGAATATGACGAGGACAGGGAGAAGCGCGGTCCTATACCGGTGATGTCCGTAGCCACATTTGCCGCAAAGGGGGAAGTGGATGAGGAAGGCAACACTAGGGACAAGTACGGCAAAATTATAGCGATCGGCGATTCCGATTTCGCGAATAACACGAACATCAATCTTGCCGGAAATGGCGACCTCTTTTTGAATACCATTAGCTGGCTGGCGGAAGAAGCCGACCTGATAGCAGTCCGCGCAAAGAAATCCACCATGACGCCGGTTGTGCTGACGGCCGCGCAGGGGAGGGCGATTTTCTGGATACCGACGATTATGGTCCCTTCGATCGTATTGATGGCCGGATTGGGTATATATAGCCGCAGACGATGGTTCAGGCAATGAGCGTCGATAAAGATGGGCGGTGCGGCTAAATGAGATATTTCAAGAATACGTTTATCTGGATAATTATCCTTGTCGGTATTGCGGGTTATAGCTTCATCGATAAGGAGCGGTTAAGGATGGAGGAAGTGGCAAAAGACGAGGCTACCAGGCTCTTGCCATTCGAACCGATTGAGGTTTTGGCCGCTGAAATTCGTAAGGAGGGAGAAGTTTCGTTAGAATTGGAGAGATGGGAAGACGGCTGGAAGATAGTAAAGCCTATAGAAGCCAAGGCTGATAACGAAGCTGTAGAAAAGTTCCTCGACAACGTGCTCGAATCGAGGAACGACGCTGATTATGTGATGGACACGGATCCTTCTCCTGAAAGGCTGGCGGAATTCGGCTTGTCAAATCCGAAACTTTTTCTCACACTCAAGGTTGGCAAGGAATTAACTCCTCATACTGTGGTTTTTGGCGACAGGGCTCCATCGATGGGTGTCGCTTTTGCCCAGCTGGAAGGGGAAAAACCTGTTTACAGGGTGCTTGCAAACACCAGGGCCGAAGCCGACAAGGACGAGCACTACTTCCGGGACAAGTCGGTGTTGCGCATAAATCCGATAATGGTTGACCAGTTGGCAATCAATACGCCGAAAATGAATTTAAGAGTGAAACTTCCAGACGAAGGGAAATGGGTACTTGAGAAACCTTTAAAGGCTCGCGCCGACCAAAACAGCATTTTTGAGATCATGTCGGCATTTGCCAATACCGATGTGAAGGAATTTATCGAGGAAACAAAGGAAAACAAGGGGAAATACGGTCTGGATAATCCTTCGACAGAATTGATGTTCTGGATAAGCGGTGATTCCAATCCGACTGTCAGGATACAGGTAGGCAAAAGAAGTCCGGAGAAACGCGGATATTTTGTTTCCATGTCCGACAGGGAAAACATTTTCCTTCTTGAAGAAGAAGTCATTAACGCGATTCCCAGGAATCCAAATGAATTGAGAAGCAAAGAGCTGTTTTTCATCGAACAGGAAAACATAAAACGCATTGAGATCAAAAACGCAAAGAAGACTATCGTCCTCTTGAAGGATGTGGATAAAGAGTGGAAGAGAGATAAGCAGGGTGGCGAGATAGTAGATTTTAAAATGGTTAAGGAATTCCTGGATGACCTTGCTGAAGTAAAGATAGAGGATTTTCTGCAGGTAGATTCTAAAGGTCTGGCTGAATACGGATTGAACTCTCCCAGCATTCAGTTATTTCTCTGGGAAGAGGGTCGCACGGTTCCTTTCAGCCTCAGCGTTGGGAAAAAGACGCCGACAGGAAACCAGGTTTATGCTTCATCCGGCTTGAGCAGCGAGGTATTGGTATTAAATGATTACATTCAACAAGTTCTTAAAACTTACTTTTTTTAACGGGGGTTGTAATGGTCAAAATATATAAGGCCAAAATTTTACTGAGCGGGTTCCTGATGCTCGCCTTCGCTTTGGGTCAAGTTCCAGCTTTTGGGGAAGAGCAGTCGGTAGGGAACCTGTTCATCGAAGCCTACGACAGGGGCAACAAGGCGGAAATGAATAAAATCATACAGGATCGCGCAGATGAAGTGCCGCAGGAAGTGAAGGAGATGGTTGAGTACGCGATGTCTCCTGATGCCTCGCCACAGGAACAGGATTTTCTATTCAATATAGCGGGCACAATGGCGATGCTTTATGGGCAGGTAACCGGAGATAACAGGCTCCTTGAGGCTGTAAAAGGGAACTTTAAAACCTTGAAGGCAAGCAGGGAAGAGAACTCTATCCCTGCGGAAACTGTTGCAAAGATAAAGAAGGAACTTACCGATCTGGGCAAGGGGTCTTGGAAAATAGTCAACTTCTCCATGGATCAGGAGAGCGGCTTGGTAATTGATATCGATGTGATGGATAAAAATGACAAAGAAGGATTCTCTCCAAAGATTGATATCAAAACCAGCAACTTGGCTAGAGATATAGTTAAAAAGCATCTCCCGAACGTGAAAAAGGGGAAGATCGGATGGAGCAGTATTGGTGTCGGTTTGAAAATGGTATTTTTGGAATAGGCAAAAGCAAAGGTGAAAATGGCAAGGATTATGTGTTCGGTTGTTTTGTTGGTTGGTATTGCCTTGCCTGCAATCGCCGGGAATTTGAAAAACGGTGAAAATCTGTTTAAAAAGCATTGCAAAAGCTGTCACAGACTTACGGAAGGAGTTCTGATGGGTCCCAGTCTTAAAGGGGTGACCATGAGGCTCTCAGACGAATGGCTTGATAAATGGATTAAAGATCCAAAAGGGGTGTTCGATAGCGGCGATCCTTATGCGGTTGAGATCTTAGAAAAATTTAAGAAAATGATGCCGAAGAAATCTGCAATGTCAAAAAAGGAAAACAGGGAAGACGTAATCCTGTTTTTAAAGGAGAACGACAAAAAATAGCAGATGATTTGTCGATATTATTAATGGAGGAGGTAATGTTATGCGAAAAATACAAAAGCTGTCGATATTTATACTTGTTTTAGGTGTAATGTCTTTGGCGGCATGCACATCCGGCGGAGGCGGTTTTGAAGGTGATCTAGCTGATGCGTTGAAGAAAATGGATGAATCGTGGGAACTCTATGAGATCAGGGAAACTCAAAATGGCCCTGTCGTGATGATTGAAGTGAACGACAACGTCACATTTAAACAGGGCGAAGAAGCGAAAGCGGAAGTTACAAAACTGAATCCAGAGTTCAAGGGGATGCTGGAGTTTTACAACAGCGAAGTTGGAATGACAATCAGAAGAGTAGATATTTTCCCGGGATCTATTTAGCGTAATAGGGGTTCTTGTGAGCGGATACGGGGATAGTGGAGGCCAACTCTACCTCCTTGTATTTGCCAAGAATCTCAAGGCGGAGGTTTTCAATTGTTTGTAAATCGGAGCCTGGAAAACGTATTTGGTAATACTTTACGGATTTGTCATAGCCGACAACTTCGCCGTTTATTGAGGATAGGATGTTTTTCATGGTTTCATCATCCGTTTTTGAGCTGAACGTGATACTGATGACATCTTTCATTGTCATAAGGCCTGTGAATTCATCCATTACGAGACCATCTTCCGCAGGTGTAAAGAACTTGACTCCTGAGTTTTCAGTGTTGTTGGAACAGCCTGAGGCTGACAAAAAAATAGATATGAAAAGCGCGGCCGCCATATATGGAAAAGCCGTTAATGGGGTATTCAGCTTATTCAAATACGCTCTCATTAACGGCATGTCCTATATATATTCCTGTTGTCTACTTGGCGCAACGAAATCCGCTGTAGGGATGGATATCGTCAGGTATGCTTTTGAGAGTGGAAGTAGTAGTAACGCCGGAGGCGTCATCAAAATACGATCCACCCAGAAGAATGCGATATTTTTTCTGAGCGCTATCCCAGCTGTCAACCCATTCGGAAATATTGCCGCTCATATTAAAAACACCGTAAGGGCTTTTGCCTTTTGGATTGCTGTTGATAGGCGCGGAACCGCCAATACCGGCTTCCTGGGAGTTGACGTTTTCAGCTTCAAATGTGTCGCCCCATGGATAGGTTCTTCCATCTTCCCCTCTGGCGGCCTTTTCCCATTCAAGAGCGGTAGGGAGTCTTTTTCCGACAGCCTTGCAGTATTTTTCAGCATCTTCATAAGAAACATCGGCAACTGGATGGTTTTCCATCCCGGCAGGGATTTCCATGGTCTTATCAACCTTGCGATATTCAGAATAAGAGACTTCATATTTGTCTATTTGGAACTCTTTTACATTTTCACTCTTTTTATCCTGTCCGGATTTAAATTTTCCACCAGGAACTTTTATCATCTCTCCGCCGGCTGCGATAGCAGAACCAATCCCAAACATGAAAACCATTAGAAAGGATATGTATATGAATAATTTGGATTTCTTCTCACTTAACAATTTGAAACTCCTTAATAAAATGAAAGTGCAATCAACTTTTCCCCGTGGAATATATCAGAATAATAGGTCTATTGCCATAAAAGCACAATATTATTTTGTTTCAGTGCTCGTAGCGGCCTCTTTGATAACAGGGTGCTCTAAAAGCGGGGTGGAGCAGAAAGCGAAAGACGGCGAGAGCCAGACTGAAGCCGCTCAAACAGCTCAAACCGATAATATGGAGGACATCACAAAGGGGCCGATGACTGCTCCTGTTATTGACAAAAACTTTAAGTTGGCAAAAATGTCCAATGATGGGGATATGGCGGCTCCTGTTGCCGGATTTGGACAAAAATCCGAACAGGAGATAATGCAGGAAAAACCGAGAAAACCGTCAATCGCTGTAATAGGACCGCTGAACGGTGAACTTGATATTTACGGAATTGAGACCTCAAACGGAGCTGAAATGGCTTCGGATGCCGTTGATGCCATGGGGGGCATTAACGGACAGGAATTTGAACTATTGGTGATAGACACCAAAGGGGAGATAATCCAGGCCAGAATGGCGTTTGAAGCCGCCGTATCACGGGAAGTTCTCGCCATTGTAGGGGCGGCGACCTCGGAAGTGAGTTTTTCTTCCACAAAACTGATAAATGATAACCAGGTAATAATGGTTTCAGCAGGCTCCCGCCGACGATTAGGCGACAGCGGACCATATAACTTCAGGATCACCTTGAATGAAAAGTCGGCCGTAAGATCGCTGATCGATTACATCAAGACCAGCAAGAAATGGAAGAAGGTCGCGATTTTCAGCACTGTCGCAAACGATTACTCCATTCAGCTTTCCGCGGCATTCAAAATTGAAGCCTTGGAACAGGAGATGGATATAACCCACGAAATACATCTCTGGCCCACAACAATGACGCATCTCGCGGAAGGTGACAGCTCCATTCCCGACCAGATAGCAAAACTGAAATCGAATATGCCGGACGCCCTGTTCTTTTCGGGGGAAGGCGCTGAGGCAAATGAGATAGTAAAAGAGATGAGAAAACAGGGGGTAAAGATCCCGCTAATTGGTTCGGAAGACCTTATGGTTCCCGAGTATCTTGCCCTTGGCGAGGAGATAAACGGAACAGTGACCTATGGCGGGTTCAATCCGCACTCGGAAAAGTACAATGTTAAGAAATTTGTAAAGGAATACACCGACAGGTTTGGTCATGAACCGACCAGGATGGCGGCATTGAGCTTTGACGCCTATAACCTTCTATATGAGGCTATCAAGAAATCCCCCTCACTGCGTCCAAGCCATGTTCGCAATGCTCTCGTTGCCATTAAAAATTATAACGGCGTCACGGGAAGGATCACTTTCGATGAAACCGGAGAAGCCATAAAGGAGCCGTTTATTTTTGAAGTGCAAAAGAAAAATAAAGGTTTTGAATTTGTTGGAGTAAGGGAGCCGAGTTGAAATGTCCAGAACACTCTTTAGGATTGTTGTATTCAATTTATTTTTGTTGTCCTGTCTTTTAGGGAAGATCGACCATGCGTCGGCAGGGAGTAATCCCAAGGATATGGTACTTGTGCCGGAGGGTGAGTTTGTAAAGGGGAGCACCGATGATGAGGTCAGTAAACTGAAAAAAATGTATGGCGAAAGGGAAATTTACAAACTATACCCCTTCGACAAAGAGGTGCCGGCAAAAAAGGTATACCTGAAATCGTTCTATATTGACAGGCATGAAGTTACAAACAGGGAATATGAAAAGTTCGTAAAGGAAACGAACTATCCCCCACCCTTGAACTGGGAAGAGGGAACATTTGCATCCGGTAAAGGGGATTTTCCCGTTCTATACGTTTCGCGGACAGACGCCATGAAATATGCAAAATGGGCAGGGAAGAGACTCCCTACTGAAGATGAATGGGAAAAAGCATCGCGGGGCACCGATGGACGCGTCTACCCATGGGGCAATACTTTTGATCCGTACAAATCCGTGACTGCCGAATCAGATTTGAAATTTCTCCTTGGAGCGCTTTGTGAATTTGGGACCGCAAACAAGATCGAACTTGCGCCTGGGGATGTCAGTCCGTTCGGAGTTCATGATATGGCCGGAAACGTGAGGGAATGGACCGCCACATTGGAGATGGCTGATTCCGAAAAGGCCGTTGTAAAAGGGGGTTCCTGGCTGGATTTGTCGGTTAACGCGAGAGCCGCTCACAGGGAAATAATTCCCGGCGACTCGGTCAGTCATATTATAGGGTTCAGGTGCGCGAAGGATGTTGAATAGTTGTCTTGTTCATTAATGAAGAAAGGCTAGCAGGAGCGGATGTTTAATCGCATTTGGAAGAAATTCGCTTTCGTGCTTCTGGTGGTTTCGATACTTCCAATCGGGTATTTCGGCTACCAGAATCTCAAGGATGCCCGCTCGTCCGTAATCGAGGATACCCTTAAGACCATTTTCCTCAACTGCGTTACCAGGGGAAAGGATATTGAAAGGTCGTTCTTAAACGCATATTCGGATATCAACTACCTGCGATCCAATCTGGTCATGCAGTTCTATACCGACAACGAAAAAAAAGGGGAGGGGGTAAAGGATTACTGGAAAGTCTTCCTGGAGCAGGAATTCATGATATTCCTTTCATTAAAACCTGGTTATTCCCGCATCGGTTTTCTCGATGAATACGGGATGGAGGTTGTTGTCGTTTTTAGAAGCGGGAAAAACATGATTGCTTTAAGCGAAGACAAAAAGAGGAACAGGCTCACCTCGGCTTACTATGAACAGGCCGCAATACAGGATAAGTTCGGAATCGCGGCTATACCGATGAGAAGTTCGGTGGATCCCGGTCTTGACCTGAAATCCATTACACTCATACGTTACGCAACCAAGGTGTTCGACAGGGAGGGAAGGCCACAGGGGGTCATTTTCCTCGATCTCGACGGTAGCGAAATATCAAATTCCCTCAGCAACACGACATTCAAGAAAAGGCGGCCGGCGGCTATGATAACGAGCGCCGGAAATTTCATATATAACCCTTTTGCCGAAGAAGAGGAAAATATATCCCGCGTACAGTACGACTACAACATAAACACAAAGTTTCCAAGCGACGTTGTTGCCCAGATACTCTCAGGAAGGCCGGGAATCATTGCGGATAATCCCGATTATCTCTTCGCTTTCAGCCCGGTCTTTCCAAAGGCCAATGACCACAAATATTTTTACGTCATCTTCGACCGGTATGCGCATGACCGGTTCAATCCTATGCTCGATACGATAAAAAGGAAATATATTCTCGCTTCCATATTGGTCATGATTTTCTGCATAGGAGCCGCTCTCTTAGTCGCGCAGGCGCTTACGCGAAACATCGAAAAATTGCAGGAAGGGACGAAAAACCTCAAAGATAACCGGTTCAACTTCAGACTCGATATAAGATCTGGCGATGAGATCGAGGCTCTGGCAAAAGCCTATAATCTGATGGCTGACGCTCTGCAGGATTACAGTGAGTCGCTGGAAAGCAAGGTGGAAGAGCGCTCCCGCCACATACAGAAAGTGGAAAGCAGGCTTATGCAGGCGGAGAAGCTGGCGGCTGTCGGGTTCCTTGCCGCCGGCGTGGCCCACGAGATAAACAATCCGATATCAATAATCATCACAAGGCTAGAATTGATGATGAAAGCCTTCGATAAGGGGAAATTGGACGGTATACGGGATGATCTCAATGTCCTGCATAATCACGCTATAAGGATCGGGCGTATTACGAGCGACCTCCTGACATTCTCAAGAATGAAGTCAAACGTCTGCGAATCGGTTGACCTGAATGCCGTAATAACGCGCGTGGTAAATCTTGTGGAGATGCCGCTAAATAAAAAGAAAATTTCCCTGAAGCTGGAGCTCGAAGAAAAACTTCCTGAAGTATGGGCGAACACCCAGGGTATAGACCAGGTCGTATACAACATTGTTTATAACGCGTTCCAGGCAACGGATGTAGGCGGGAACATCTGGATATCTACCGCACGGCACGACGATGACAACATAGAAATAAAAATAAGGGACAACGGGAAGGGGATATCAAAGGATTCCATCGAGCGGGTTTTCGAGCCGTTTTACACGACAAAGGAGGTAGGGCAGGGCACCGGTCTGGGCCTATCCATCAGTTACGGACTGATCCAGGATTTTGGCGGTTCGATCAGCGTTGAGAGTGAAATTGGTGTTGGTACTCTTTTTACGATTATTCTTGCGGCGGCTTCTTCAAAAAGTGGAAAAACCAGGAAAGAGATGATAACCGGGTAGGGGCCAATGGAAAACAACATAAAAAAACTGGTGCTGCTGATCGACGATGAGGCCGATCTGCTGGAAAACTGCGCAAGAATCCTGGATGAGGAGAATTATTCATGCATCACGACAACGGACAGCACAAAGGCTCTTGAGCTTGCGAGGCTTCATAATCCGCAGGTTGTTATTACCGATTTCCTCATGCCCGAAAAAAACGGGATGGAGGTATTAAGGGATATTCATGCGGTGTTCCCGCAAATACCGATAATAATGTTCTCCGCCTTTGCCACGATAGACGGCGTCGTGGAGGCTGTGAAGTCAGGAGCATTCGACTATCTAACGAAACCGTTTACATCAGATCAGCTGATAATCACGGTCGAGAGGGCTTTTGCGCAATATCGGCTGAAGGAAGAGAATAAGAACCTCAAGGAAAAACTTCAGGCTGATTTTTTTAATCATTTCTTTGTGGGAAAACATCCCAGATTCCTGAAAACCGTTGAGATGATAAGAAAAGTAGCCCAGTCGAAATCAAACGCGCTCATTTACGGGGAGACGGGGACCGGCAAAGAGCTTGCCGCACGGGCGATCCATATGCTTAGTGACAGGGCGAACGGTCCGTTTCATGTTGTCGATTGCACTACCGTGACAAAAGAAATGATCGAACCCCCTACTTCAACAAGCGCCGGCAATAGCGACAACGCCGTAGAAAATATTTTCGACGCATCCGAAGGGGGGACGCTCTACCTGGAGCATGTGGACGAGCTAGACCCGACAAAACAGGCAAAACTTGTCCGGGTATTGCAGGACAGGAAGGTGCCATACGATATGGGCTGGAAAGCTATCAAAATGAATGTCCGGCTCATCGCTTCCACGACTACGGATCTTTACACAGCTGTTACAAACAATATGTTCCGCGAAAATCTTTACTATTTCCTAAATGTAGTTAAGATAGATATCCCGCCGCTCAGGGAGCGCCTGGAGGATATCGGGATTCTGTGCGACCATTTCTTCAAGGATCTGGCCGACGGGAACGGCATGGAAGTTCCTTCCCTGCATCCGGATGCACTGGTGAAGATGATGGAGTACCGCTGGCCGGGCAACGTACGGCAGTTGAGGAACGTTCTGGAAGGGGCTGTCTCATTGGCGGAGGGGAGGGTAATTTTGGTGAAAAGTCTCCCGAAGGAGATAAGGTCCTCCGTAAGCCATAACGATCTCCCTCTTAAGGAAGCGAGGACAAAATGGCTGGAGCAGTTTGAGAGGTATTACCTTGAGAACCTCCTCCTTGCGACAAGGGGGAACATGTCCAAGGCTTCGGAGAAAGCGGGTATAGCAAGGATGTCCCTTTACAGGATGGTTAAAAGAACCGGTTTGCATGAGCTTGTTATGCATGAGCGATCGGCAGAAAAACAGAACACAAACGAAGAAAAAAACAGATCGGAGGAGTAGGACAAAATGGGTCGTGCAAAAGATGATGAGATATCCTTGCCCGGAAATATAAATTCAAGGACTGGAAACATACTGCTCGCATGCTTTTTCATGTCGGGTGCGGCGGGGCTTGTATATCAGGTTGCGTGGGTTCGCATACTTTCACTCGTCTTTGGCAATACCATATACGCGGTATCCATCGTAGTTGCGGGATTCATGACCGGGCTTGCTCTTGGAAGCCATGTCTGGGGGAAGTGGATCGACAAGATCAAGGTTCCTCTGAATACATACATTAAACTGGAGATCGGGATTGCGCTAGCATCTTTGGCAATTACACTCCTTATATTTCTGCTTGACGATGTCATCGTGAGCCTTATGTCGGTTGACTCCATTTCGTCAGGCGGATGGCTGATAGTAAGATATATCCTCGTTTTCATCCTTCTTCTTGCTCCTACTTTCCTGATGGGCGGTACCACACCGGTGATGAGCAAGTTTTATGTGAATGATTTTGAAAAGGTAGGGGAGGGGATAGGATCCATTTACGCGGCGAATACATACGGCGCAATGTTTGGCTGTTTCTTCACAGGGTTTCTGCTTGTCCCGTTCATAGGAGTAAATGCAACGATCGCGTTTGCGGCGTTCCTTAACATGCTCGTGGCATGGATACTTACTCTTCTCGGCAAAAATTTTGCGATGGACAGCGGCGAAAAGAGCCTCGCGATAAACAGCGCTGAAAAGAAGAGCAGGAAAAAGGAGAAGAAAGCGGTTCAGGAGTCTGCCGGCGTATCTGTCGAAAGATACCGGGGATCCGTAAATACCGCGCTTGCGCTCATCCTCATCTCAGGTTTCAGCATGTTGGCATTTGAGGTATTGTGGACCCGCGGTTTTATTGTCTCCTTCAAATCAACTGTCTATCTCTTCAGCAATCTCCTTACAGTATTCCTTCTCGGCATGGCGTTCGGGAGCCATCTTTCAAGCAGATGGATCGACAGGCTGGAAGACCCATTAAAGATTTTCGGACTTGTTCAGGTGGGCATAGGACTCTTCGGGATACTTAGCGTTGTATTCTTCTCCTATTCGGAAAGCCTTGCGTCCAGTCTGGGGATGATGCTTGGGCAGATAACCTGGGTGAAAGATATAATAGTGATGTTTATTCTGATGCTCTTTACATTCTTCCTCCCCGCAACCCTGATGGGAATCTCCTACCCGGTCATCTGTCGTGTTGCCACGGATTCGCTCAGTTCAATAGGAAAAGACGTCGGCCTCGTTTATGCGGTTGGTACCGCAGGCGGAATTGCCGGCTCGCTTTTCGCAGGTTTCCTTCTGATACCCTCCTTCGGTTTGCAGTATGGAATCTTTATTGTCTCTGCGATCTCTCTCATAAACGGCTATGCCGGCCTTTTTAACTCCAATTCGCGAAAAACTCTTGGGCCGGTTCTTCCAATAACGGCGGTACTGGCTATTATGACCGTAATAGGCTTCAAAATATCAGGTACCGATATCGGCATCGGGACGAGGTCGGATGGCAGGCTGATTTTCAGCAAGGAAGACGTTATGGGGACGGTCAAGGTCGAGGAGAAGTGGGAAAATGGGCCTTTGACCCTTATGGTAAACAACTACCAGCTGGCGACAAGCGGCGATATCGCCGTTCGTTTCGGGCATATCCCGCTCCTGCTAAAACCGGATTCAAAAGATGTCCTTGTGATATCACTTGGCTCCGGAATAACGTCAGGTTCGGTCGGTGATCATCCGGTCGAAAGCATTGAGTCGGTAGAAATAGTGCCGGCGCTACTTGATATCCAGCCTCTGTTCAAGGAGTACAACCATAATATAATCGCAGACAAGCGTTTTCACCTTACTTTCTGGGATGGAAGGCATTATATAAAGGTTACCAGGAAGAGTTACGACCTCGTCATCTCGGACCTGTTCCAGCCTGACAGCGCCGGTGTTGGGAACCTGTACAGTCTGGAGCATTTCCGGAATGTGAAGAAAAAGCTGAAGAGCGGTGGAGCAATGGCCCAGTGGCTCCCACTCTATCAGATCTCGCCCGAAAGCCTGAAAGTGGTTATGCGCACCTTCGCCTCCGTTTTCGAGCATGTCGTCGTATGGTCGGGCGATGTAAACAGCGAGTTTCCGACGCTGATGCTTCTTGGCTCTTCCGAACCGATCTTGATAAATCCGGCAATGCTTCATGAGCGGATGGATACAGAGTCCGTAACGATGGACATGATCGAGTACGCTGATCCGCTCTCTTTTCTCAGCTTTTATGTCATGGATCGTGATGGTGTGATGAAGTTCACGGAAGGATCGCCGATAAACAGCGATAACAGGCCGGTAATAGAGTACACGGAACCGCGCAAAATATGGAACCGGAAGGAAAACGCGGTGTTCAACTTCGCTTCGCTTGTTTCGGCGCGACAACTCTCCACTAAACTTCTCCCTGGCGCGGATGAAGACGCCGAATTGTACACAGCGATAAAGAAATATTTTGATGCCCGCACAAAACTTCTGGAAGGGAAGGTGGAACATGCAAAAAGAAACTACAATCTGGAAGTCGAGAAGTATAAAGAGGCGGCAGCGCTCGCTCCAATTGATCCCTATCTTGCGCTTTCGGTGTTTGATCTCGGATATCTCTACTACAACAGGGGAGATCTCAAAACCGCAATTAAACTTTTTGAATGGACAAAGGTGATAAATTCGGATTTACCAGAAGTTCATTTCTATTTGGCGAAAACATACCAGAAATTGGGGATGCCGGAAAAATCGGAGAATTCATTCAAGGAACTGGCGCGATTGCGTCCTCAATTGGCCGAAAAACTGGTGGTCAAATAAAAATCAGACTTGCTAGTTTAACGTAACGTTGAATGATGAAAAGATAACGATACGATAAATCGTTATATGGGGAAGCCAGGGCGACACAATATAAGGTATTGAAAAAACAAGCATGCTTTTCCAGCTGCGTAGTTGAAAAAAAATGGTGTTTAACGTTACATTAGGCTGAATCCAGTTTGGAGAAATAGGTGGCAAACGTTTGAAATTGCAGACAAAAATAATAAAAAAAAAGATGGAGTTATAGGGTTTACGTTTGGTATATTATTCCCACTTCACCTCATCTTCTTGAGGTAGGAAGTGTCTTTAAGGGAACACAGTACTAGTAGTGAAAAAAGTTAACTTAAAAAGGGGGTGAGATGGTGAAAAAATTAAGTATTCTTGGTGCAATGGTTTTTGCAGTTACTTTAGCTGTAACAGCTTTTGCCGCAAAACCAGCTATAGCTAGGGTTCTTGGTGGTGGTTCAGCCATAACAGATACTCTGCAGATAGGTGAGATTACAAGCATCGGAAACAAGCAGTTGACGATAGCTACCCAGTTCGAAGAGAAATCAAAAACCTATACTTTGGACCTGTTACCGAATTGTTATGTTATGACCGCTTCACGAGGCGAGTTCAAGAAATTCTCTGAGCTCAAAAAGGGTGACCTTGTTGCTGCGTACGGATGGTACAAAGGTGGCAAGTGGAACGCTGTAAGGATAGACATTCTTGATAAGAATGACTACCTCGTAAAGAGATTGGCTGCTGATGCGAAAGCAAAAGTGTATTACAAACATGAGAACGTAAAATAAAAATTTGAGGGGGTGAGTGACTTTGAAAAAATATGTTGCCTATTTTATGGCGATAGCTGTTGCGTCCGTGTTTTCATGGAGCACAACGGCAGAAGCTAAAAAAGTAGTGCTGACCGAGTTTGATAAACGCGATTGGCACGTAACAGAAGGCCAGGATAACGACTCCCCGTTACGCGACTACGCAATTCTTTATGATGCGGGTGGTGTTGACGGTGCTCTGGGCGTTATCGGTATACCTTCAATGAGGACCTACAGGCACATCAGGTGTGGTGTTGACTTGCACAACTTCCCATTTTCGGGATCAAACGCAGGTAACAACAACGGTACTCCGGACGGTAAATATCTCTATGTTTCCGATAAGGGTTCCGACACAATTGCCGAGGTAAACCTGCAGACAGGTTGGGTTGAGAGAATTTTCGCTCTGCCGAAACCTTTTGGTATCCATCACAGTGCGGCTCTTGCACCGAACGGTAAATACCTCTTCGCAACTGGAGAGCTTACCGGTAAAATGCTCAAGCTTCGCCTTGAAGATGGCGCTACCACAGTTCTTGATATTCCGCCTGCACCTAGCGCACCGGACTATCCTGACACCAGCAAAGATGGTAAATACGTTTTCTCCGGAAACTATTATCACTCGGCTATTATGGTGTTCAGCCAGGATCCCTTTAAGCTTATTAAAGAGATTCCAGTTGGTAAGAACCCACACGGTACGAACGTAAGCCCGACAAACAGGATCGTAGCAGTCTGCGATAAACTCTCAGCTACCATTTCGGTTATCGACGTGGAACAGCTCAGGGTCGCAAAAGTTATTCCTGTTGGTGCGGGTCCGCTTCACAACCAGTTCGACACGCTTGGAAAGTACGACTACATTTCCTGCTTCGTGTCTGACTCTACTTCGAAACTCGATATGCAGAGAATGCAGTTGGTTGACGAGTTCCCGATTCACTACCGCGTTGGTCACAACTCAATAGCTCCTGACAACGGGTACTATGTTTCGCAGAACAAGTTCTCCACCGGTCTCTTTACTCCGACCGGTATCGTTTTCGCAGTTAACTTCGAGCTTCAGGATATCGACGAGTCTTCCGACACATACGGTAAGTCCGTTAAGATCATCCCTGTTGACGGCGAGCCGCATGAAGGAAGGATGATTTTCGCATCCTACATTCAGAGGTGGAACACCGGTAAGGGCGAAGAGCTCTTCTCGAAAGGTTATAACCTTGGTGACTACCATGTAAGCTTTGATGTTGGACCTGGTGTCAACAGCAAAACAAGGCCTCAGCTTGAGCCTGCTCACTGGAAAAACACCAAGAAATACTGGATCGCAAGGGATAACGGTAAACCTGGTATAACAAAAGAAGGCGATGTTCATGTTATTCGCATAAAAGCCTTCTCATACGGTTATGTTCCAAGGTTTATCCACGTTCCTCAGGGCGCGAAAGTCCGCATAATCTTCACAAACATCGACAAAGCGGCCGGTCTTACAAAGAACCCGGACGTTACGATGGGTATGGCAATATACGGTCACTACGGCTTCAGGACCATGATCATTGGTCCTCGCGGTATGTCGGCTGTTGCCGAGTTTGAAGCAGATAGAGCGGGCGAGTACGAGTTCTACTGCCAGCACTTCTGTGGTCCGTTGCACCTTGAGATGCGCGGTACCTTCTTCGTTGATCCGAAAGGAAAACAGGCTTCTCTTGCAGTTGGTGACTACGACCGCGTAGCACAGCAGGAACAGCTGGTAGACGAGGGAGAGCGCGAGTGGCTTGTTGGTACAAACAGGCTCCTTAACAAGCTCAAAGAGGGTAACGAACCCACCATATAGGCTGATGTCTCAATATTATTGAGATGTATTGGACTTATAACGAGACCGGGTGTAACAGCCCGGTCTCTTTTTTTTATTGAGGAATAATGAAATCTTCGGTACGGATAATTTGCGCGATCCTGATGGTCGCGGTGTATATAGGATGCTCCGGCAAAAAAGCCAGTTCCATGCCTGCAACTCCGCCAGATCAGGTTGTACTGCATTTTTATGACCTGTTAAAGGATGGTGGCAAGATCGCGAACAGGGAGGCCTTCAATATGGTCAGCACCAAGTACCGAGGGCTTGATCCGAATGATTTCAGGAAGTGGACCGATACCTACAACAGGGATTCAAAAATCTCTATTATGGAGACCGTTGTCCCGGTTGCTCCGGATTCAAAAGGGGATATGGTCGCAAAGGTTATTATGGAAGTACAGACGCCATCAACTTTTGGCGATTACTTTTCCACTACGAGTAATGTCAATCTCATACTTGACAAGGATTCAAACGAATGGAAGATAGACTTCATGGCGGATACCATCGATGAATCCGAATATCTGAATGCGCCCGCAGAGGCGAATTCCCCGGATGGGGAGAACCAGGAACAATAAAATGATGAATAAAGTTATTGATTGGCTGGATGTAAGACTTGGAGTAAAGGGATTCTATAAAGAACATATCGAATACTCTTTGCCTGAGAGCGCCAGCTTTTGGCACCTGTTCGGCGGACTAACGATCGGCTGTATTATAATTCAGGTTATTACCGGTTTTTACATGACAATGTACTACGTTCCGGTTCCAGAACTGGCTCATGAGAGCATAAAAACCATGTGCAATACCACAACATTTGGCGCGCTGTTTCGTAACGTGCATCGATACAGTTCTACTGCGGGGATATTCTTTCTGTTTATCCATGCGATACACGTTATGTCACGTCGCGCTTACCGCGCTCCACGCGAGCTTACATGGTGGGTTGGGATCATTCTTGCCGGCCTCTTTATTCTTCTCCTTATTTCCGGGATCATCGTTCCCTGGGATTGGAGAAGCTACTGGGAACTTATCATCTGGGCAGACTGGATCGACAGCATTCCGCTTATTGGCGACAGCCTTAAGGGATTGGTCCTCTCAAGCTTTACACTTGGCAGAAACTACGCCGTCCATATCATTTTATTGCCGGTGGTGCTGTTTTTCTTTCTGCTGATCCACATAGTGCTTGTCCGCAAACTGGGGTTGTCAGATCGCGCGTAAACGCGCTTGTTAATCTGAAAAAAATGGAGATTGTAAGATAATGTTTTGGGGAAGAAAAGATGCAAAATGGTGGCCGCACTATCTGCTGACGCTGTCAGGAGTGATGGTTGTGGTGCTCATCATAGTCAGCTTGCTTGCGACTTTATATCCGGTGCCGGATGATGCTCCTATGGTCATACCTATGCCGGATGACGGGGAAAATGTTCCAGGGCCTGAATGGGTTTTCCTCCTTTTCTGGATGCCGTTCTGGTATTTCAAGGGGAGGATGAAAAAGTACCTCGTGTTCATGACAGTAATACCGATTCTAGCTCTTATTTTCTTTATTCTACTTCCATATCTGGACAAGCTTCCGCTTGCGAAATATTTAGGGAAAATTCCGAAGTTGAACAGTTTTATGGAAAGTGCCAAACAGCTTCCAAAAGGGATAAAGAGAAGCTTTATTTACGGGATCCCGGCGTTGGCGTTTGCCCTCGTCCTTGGATTCAGTTTTGTTGCTACGGGACATCAGGCGAAGATACTTGGTTGTGATTCGTGCCACAATCCCGCCATGGGACACAGAATGGCGATACCGCCAATTGATGTTTTCAACTACTATATGGTCGATAGAGCGAGGCAGATCGGCGTCGGCAAATACAGGGCCGGCAAGGAAAGTCTCGAAGGGAATTCAGGAAGATTTTTTCAGGATACTGGAGACACCGAGGGTGGGTACAAGGACGCAAACTGGCAAATGAGGCATATGTATGAACCAACCTTCACCTGGTAGCAGGGTGGGACGAATCGCAAAAACTGTTATTGCTCAGGCTCTTCTGGTTTTGTTATTGGTCTCCGTGCCAACGGCACACAGCGCGAATAATGACAATGAGAGGTTGAGCGGAGTTGTTGCGCCCAAAATCACTATTGTTGAACCGTCAAAATCGTCTACGGCGCCTGATGTTTTCGAGTACCGTATTCCCACAAAATACAGCATGCCGACAGGTCTTGCCGTTGATTCCAAAGACAGGGTATGGTTTACCGAAATGGCAGGAAATTCCGTAGGGGTGCTAACTCCCGGAACAAATGAGATCAAGGAGTACAGGATACCTTCCACGAAGGATCTCCCTTCTTCGGAGTGGGAATACAATCAGGAGGTGAAAGATTCTCCAATTGAATCTCTTAATGTATACAGTGTCGGAAGCCCCGGCAATCTGATTGTCGGCAAGAACGATATAATCTGGTTTGTTACTCATCTCGGCAACAGCATTGTTCGTTTCGAGCCGGACAAGGAGGAGTTTACCGAGTTTATTCTCCCTACTGAAGACGCTAGACCGTATGACCTTGCCGAAGATTCAAAGGGGAATATCTGGTTCGTTGAGAAGAATGGGGGAAAACTCGCCCGCCTTGATTTTGAAAAGAAAAAGATCGTCGAGATTAGGCTTGAGCAAGGGGTCAATCTCATGGGGATGGTAATAGACAAGGACGACAACGTATGGATTGGCGACGTTTCCGGGAACTATCTGGCGCGATATAATCCAACAGAAAAAAAGCTGAGGAGATTCCCGATCGGCATTCCTCAGGCACAGCCCGGAAATATGAGGTTGGATAAAAAGGGATACATATGGTTCTGCCAGCTCCGCGCGCAACAGCTTGGTGTGCTTATGCCGGATCCAGGTATTTTCAGCGTGGTTACCATGCCTGGAAAAAACACGGTTCCACAGGCAATCGCGCCGGCTGATGACGACAAGGTTTGGGTGGTAGACAGCATGATGAACAGGTTCGGCTATTTTGATACTGTAAAGCTTACCTGGTCGATCTTCGCAATACCGACGGCAAACTCACAGCCGATGAGCATGGATTTGGATTCCGCCGGGGATATCTGGTTTACGGAAAGCGGCAGGGACGCCAACAAGATAGCCAGGGTAGTAAGATCCACTGTCCCGGAAAACGGAGGGAGTTCCGCAATCTCCGATATGGAAAAGGAAGAAAATGCCAAAGCCGGGAAAAAATCAGGCAAGAGGAGATTGCCGGTATTTTTGGCAATAGGGCTTTTTGCAGTGGTTCTTATTGCGGGATTTGCGTTTTCCAGAAAAGCAAAAAAGAATTGACCCATGTTGCCGCGTAGAATTTTGGCGGGATTGATTTTCCTCCTCGCACCAGCCGTTTCCCATTCAGGAGAGCTGATATCAGAGTACAGCCTGCCTACCGAACATGCCTATCCAACTGGCATTAGCGTTGCAGATGATGGTAGCGTCTGGTTCCTCCAATACAAAGCGAATCGCCTTTCGAAATTCAATCCGAAGACGAAGGAACTGGAAGAATTTGCCATCCCGACGTCAAAAAGCGGCGCAATCGACACTGACATAGATCAGAATGGGGATATCTGGTTTACTCAGGAAGATTCATCCGTCCTGGCGAAATTCGACGTCAAGACAAAAAAATTCAAAGAGTACCTTATCCCGACAAGGAATACGAAACCAGCATCAATACGCATTGCCAGAAACGGGATAGTCTGGGTTTTGGGATGGAATAACGATCTTCTCATAAGGTTCAATCCAACAGTTGAAAAATTTACGGAATTCAAGATCCCTACAAAGAACAGCAATTCCTATGACCTTGCAGAAGATAAAGTAGGGAACATATGGTTTGTTGAGAGGGCAGGGAACAATCTGACAAAATTCGATCCGAAAACCGAAAGATTCAAGGAGTATCCAGTCGGTGAATATATGCAGTCCGCCCTTGGCACCGTTGTAGATTCAGATGGATTCATATGGTATCTGCGAATGATAGATAACCGGATGGTCAAGTTTGACACCCTTACCGGGAAATCGGTGGATTTTCCGATCCCGAAGAATAAAGGGACAAAGGAACTGGCAATTGATAAGAATAACAATATTTGGCTTTCACAGCACACCGATAACAGGCTTGTGAAGTTCAGTTCGGCCTCAGGGGGTCTGACGCAGACTTTTGATCTACCTACAATGAAATCCCAGCCTGTATCTCTGGGGATCGCGCCGGACGGAAGCGTCTGGTTTTCTGAAGTCGCAACATCCAAGATAGGGCATCTTGACGTAAAGATGGCCGGTGAGCTTTCAAAGAAACTTAAGGTCAAGGTCAATGTGCCTGACAATCTATTCAAATGAACAGTAAGGGGGGAGTAACCACCGCCATATACCTGGCATTTTTCTTCTCAGGCGCGGTTGGCCTTGCATACGAGGTTGTATGGGCCAGACAATTGTCGTTGCTGTTTGGCGTAAGCATCTATGCCGTGAGCGCCGTTCTCGTAGCCTTCATGGGGGGATTGGGTGCCGGTGCGGAATTTTTTGGAAGGAAGCTGAACGAGGGGATGGCCCCTGCCAGACTTTACGCCGCACTCGAAGTTGCGCTTGGCGCCTATCTTCTTCTGTTTCCGCTCTGGCTCCTTATACTTGAAAAGGTTTACATTGCGGTACATCCAGGCGCAGATGGAGCTTCCCCACTTGTTATACTGATAAGATTCATTCTTGCTGTTGGGGTTCTCATTGTTCCGGCTACGCTGATGGGGGGGACCCTCCCGGCGCTCTCGAGATATTTCGCCGAACACGAGGAGGTGACTAGCGGTAATACCGGAAGGCTCTACGCGGTAAACACGCTGGGGGCAATGGCAGGTTGTATTCTCGCAGGATTCTGGATGATAGAGACATTTGGCTTGACCGCCACGCTTCGGACAGGCGCGGTGATAAACATCATTCTGGGTGCAACCATATGGGGACTGGCTGGGGAAAAGAGCTGGTTCCTCTCCGACGTCAAAGTGCTGAAGACTAAAAAGAGAACCGGATCAGAGGAACCAAAGATCGACGTCGCTCTCCTCGCTGTGTTCGGAATATCGGGTTTTACCGCAATGGGGCTTCAGGTACTCTGGACCCGGATGCTGGTACTCCTGCTCAACAATACTACCTACGCATTCGCGCTGATCCTTGCGATATTTCTGCTCGGGATCGGTCTTGGGAGCGCTCTCGGCTCAAGGTTTATCGGGAAGGAAGATTCAAGGAATGTATCGAACTTCGCCTTTTTTCAGATAGGGATAGGGCTGTTCGCGCTCCTCTCCATGGCTCTCTTGGCGAAGAACGCCGACCTGATAGAGATACTTTCGCTCTTTGTCAGCGATAACGGCCTGCTTGCATCTCTTATCCCAGGCGGGAAAGTCATGGCATCTGCAATCCTCTTCGCGCTCATTATTGTTTTTCCATGCACCTTCCTTATGGGAGCCGGATTTCCACTGGTAGTAAAGGCCTATGCCTCCAGCAAGGAGAGCCTTGGCGGAGATGTGGGGAGGGTATACGCCGTCAATACGATTGGATGCGTGCTGGGGGCGCTGGCAGCGGGCTATCTCTTCATCCCGGTCATGGGGATACATAAGGCTTTCATATTTATCTCATGGCTTGTGATAGCAGGTGGCGGATACCTGATCTTTTCCAGGTCACCGAAACTGAGGGTTCCTGCAGGCGGATTAATACTTCTCATCCTGGCACCATTCACCGCGTTGCTACTTTATGCTGGCGACATCAGCTATTTCCTCAGCATACAGAAGCTGGAAGGGGGGAGCGTAGTGGAATACTATGAGGAGGGGGCCTCGGCATCCGTTCTAGTATCCAACAGGCAGTCGGGGATGACTATCGCCAGCAAACCTGTCAAAAGGCTGTGGATAAACGGCGATCCGATTGCGGGATCGTTTCGGGATGCGCTGCAGCTGGAGAGGCTTCAGGCCCATATTCCGCTGCTTTTACATAACGACCCCAAAGAGGTGCTTGTAATATGCTTTGGCACAGGTTCGACAGCCGGCGCGGTATCGGCCCACAGGGTAGAAAAAATTACGGCAGTTGATATATCCCGCGAGGTTTTTAACGCGGGCGAAAGTTTTGCCGAGGGCAACCTGAACATCATGAAGAATGAGAAACTTCGCCTGGTAGAGGAAGATGGGAGGAATTTTCTCCTGACCACGCGTAGGAAGTTCGATTTTATAACTGCGGAGCCGCCTCCACCTTCGAATGCAGGTATCATAAGCCTCTATACGAAGGAATTTTACGAGCTCTGCAAATTGAGACTGAAGAAGGGGGGGATAGTCTCCCAGTGGATACCTCTTCACCATTTATCCGAGTCCGATTTCAGGTCGCTGGTCGCGACGTTTCACGAGGTCTTTCCGAATACCAACATGTGGTACACGAAATGGGACGCCATCATGGTTGGTTCCGTAGAGAAAATTAATCTCGATTTTGATCAAATCGCCGCTGAAATGAAAAATCCTTTCGTCGCGGCAAGTTTGGGGGAGATAGGGATTATCAATCCATACCAGCTTTTGGCCACATACATGACGGATAGCGAAGGTATCAGGGCTTTCACAGCTGGCGCGAAATCGCTGGTAGATGACCATCCGATCACCGAATTCTCCGCCCCCCGTGCGCATCTGCTGGGGCTGGAGATAATGGGGAGGAACCTTGAGAACCTTCTGAAAACGAAAAGCATTCCGAACGTGAGATATTCCGATCCCGAGGATGAAAAGATTGCCGTTAGATATATGAAATCGCAGGAGGTGTTTTACCGGGGGAGAGTAGCCTTGAATGACAACCGAAGGGGGGAAGCCGCATCCTTTTTCGAAAAATCGCTGGAAATTGAAAAAGAGAATTCTGATTCCAGGTTTGCACTTATTAATTTAAATCTCGAAGCTTTGAATTTCGCTGTGGCAAAAGGGAAAATCGAGCCTGGATTAAAAATGCTCGATGACACGCGCCACCTTGATATCTACGGCTGGTTCAAACCTCAGCTCCATTTTCTAAACGGCATGCTCCTGGCAGGTGGAAACAGGACCGCGGAAGCGGAGGCCGAGTTTAAAAAGGCGATAAGTCTCGACAGCGAATACTTCCTCGCAATAGTAAATTTGGCGGGGCTCTACGGCTTCAGAATGGAGCGACATGCTGAGGCAAAAGATCTGTATTTAAAAGCGTTACAGCTTGCGGCCACAACAAACGAGCAGGAAGCCATTTTAAAGGCTATATCGGAACTTACTAAAATAATGAAGGAATCGGTACCCCCCGTTTAGATGGACGGCGGGAAATCTTACTGTATAATGTAGCGAAAAAGGGGAGGGAATATGCGAAAATTGTTTTTGGTAATTTGTATCGTTACCTTTGGATATACTACTTCTGAAGCTTTTCAACCCTCAAAAGGGGGGGGCTCTCAAAAGGCTGAACAGCTTTATCGACAGGCAATGAACGCCTATGGAAGCGCCGGATATCAGAAGGCTGTTGAATTGACTACCGAAGCGATAAAAGCCGACCCAAAACATGCGAAAGCTTATACTCTTAGGGGAAAGGCGACAATGGGCCTTGGAGACATGGAAAGTGGCACGAAGGATCTGGATATGGCTATAAAACTCGATTCAACAATAGGCGAGGCATATTTCCTGAGGGCGCAGATGAGTGAGATC